>NZ_JAVRFL010000031.1:0-85750 GCF_031845925.1 Micromonospora reichwaldensis
GGCCCCGCCGGGGGGGGGGGGCGCCCCGCCGCGCCCCCCCCCCCGACCGCGACGCCTTCGGCCCTGGACCGGCCGTCGCCGACGCTCGCCGGAAGCGCTTCCAGCAGCGAATGGGATTATCGATCACGGATAGTGGTGATGCAGGATTCCCATCGACGCACCTCGCGTGTGAGCGCGGCCGGGCGGAGGTTACGCGTAGTAGTTCACGCTCACCGGCCAGGAGCCGGTGTACGGCGTCCAGCCCTGGAGGGTGGCGGGGATGCCCACCCGGGTGTTGCAGTTGATGACCTGGAAGTGCAGGTGCGGGCCGGTGGACGCGCCGGTGCTGCCCGACCAGCCGATGACCCGGCCCTGCGGCACCCAGGTGCCGGCGTTGTAGATCGCCCGGTTCAGGTGCGCGTAGTGGGTGCACTGGCCGTTCGAGTGCCGGATGATCACCTCGATGCCGTTCTGCCAGTACGGCGACCAGTTCGACATGATGATCGTGCCGCCCTGCGAGGCGGAGACCTCGTAGTTCGCCGGCAGCCCGAAGTCCCAGGCGTACTCGTTGTACGGGCCGACGTGCGAGTAGGTGCCCTCCGGCCCCTGGGTCACCAGGTAGGACTCGTTCGCCGGGTACGGCATCTCGTAGTAGTAGTTCGCGGCGGAGGCCGGGGTCGCCCCGACGACCGTGGCCCCGGCGACCACCAGCAGGGCGCTCGCGGTCGCGCCGATCCGGCGCAGGACCGTCCTCACTCTGTTCATTGTGGACCTCTCCCTGGTATGTCGGCAGAAAATCAGCCTCGTCGTCGACGGTGCCGGTGGGAGCTAAACAGCGCGCCAGATGAGGATCAATCGATTCGTCGATGTCTGGGGTGGGGCCAGTGGGTCGACAGGGGTCCCGACGACACCCGGTGACGAACGCGAGGCGCGGCGTCGAGCGAACCCCGTACCACGGTCGGCAGCCGGATCCGCAACCGCGACCGTCCGTGGACCGGCGCGCGTGCGGCCGGTCACTACGCTGCGGCCCGTGGAGCGGATGGCGGGTGTGTTCTGGACGGGTGGCTGCGCGGCAGTCGCCGTCCTCCTCGTGGCGGGCATCGTCGCGCTGGTGGTGACGGCCCACCGGCGCGAGCGGGAGCGGCGGGAGCACTGGCGACAGTGGGCCGCCCGGTACGGCTGGACCTTCGCCGAGCGGCCCGAGATCACCTGGACCGACCGGGTGCCGGGCCGCAACCGCCGGGGCGTGCGCTTCGCGCTGACCGGGACGGTGCACGGCCGACCCGTCTGCGTGGCCGAGTACGCGTACACCGAGACGCACAGCTCGACCGGCGCGGACGGCAACCAGACGACCACCACGCACACCCACACGTACGTCGTCTGCTCGGTGTGGCTGCGGCGGTCGTTCCCGGCGCTCGCGGTCGGACCGCGCCACGCGTTCTCGAAGCTGGGTCGCGCGCTGTTCGGCAGCGACACCTACGCCACCGGGCACGAGGAGTTCGACCGGCAGTGGCGGGTGGCCGCGGCGGCCCCGGGGCAGCAGGCGCTGGTCGGGCCGACCCTGATCGCCGCGCACCTGGCGGGGGCGGTGCCGAGCTGGAGCGTGCGGGGGGCGGAGCTGGTCACCTACCGGCGCGGCCGGCTGGAGGACGCCGCCCTGGTGCCGTCGCTGGTGACCCCGCTGATCACGGTCGCCGACCTGCTGGAGCAGGGCCGCTGACGAGCGCCGGCCCCGACGGGACGGCCGGCGGGAAGAGCGCGGGAGGCCGGAACCCCAGGGGTCCGGCCTCCCGTCACGAGCTGTGGATCACGGCCGCCAGGAGCCGGTGGTCTCGAACCTGTGCTGGTATTCCAGCGCGCCGTTCTTGTCGGCCACGTTGAACACCACCGTGCCCGCGCGCCTGCTGCCCTCGGGCAGGTTGTTGCCGGAGCCCAGGGTGTCGCCGCAGCCGGAGAGCGCGCTCGCCAGGCCGTTGGCGGTGGTGCCGTTGGCGGCCACCCAGTTGAAGTAGAACGGGTTGATGGAGCTCTTGCCCTTGGTCACCGTCGCGGTGACGTGGGCGATCAGGTACATGCCCTTGTCGGGGGCCGGGGCGTACGACCGGCAGCCCTTGGTCTCCGTGGTGAACCGGGTGACCGTGATCTCCATGGTCCCGTCGTCGTCGGAGACCACCAGGGTGGCGCCGGGCTTCATGTTGAAGGTCTCGCCGTCCCTGGCCGACGGGGACGGGCCGTCCGGCTGCAACGTGATTCGCGGGGCGGCCTTCTCCAGATCGTTCGCCGCCTTGTTGGCGCCGGCGACGAGCGCGACGACGCCGCCGACGCAGCAGAGCAGGGCCAGCACGGCCACCACGGCCACGACGATCAGGACGGTGTTGCTCTTCTTCGGCGGCGCGACCGGATGCGGCGCGCCGAGGGGGTAACCGGGCGCGCCGCCCGGGTAGCCGGGCCCACCGGGCGCGTAGCCGGGCCCACCGGGCGGCGGGTAGCCGGGCCCGGCGGCCGGATACCCGGGCGTGCCGGACACCGGCGGGTACGGCGTGCCCGAGGTCGGCTGGTGCGGGGCGGCCCAGGGCTCGCCCGGCATCCCGGACACCGGCGGCTGCGGCACTCCGGAGACCGGCGGCTGCGGCACCCCCGAGACCGGCGGCTGCGCCCACGGCTCGCCGGGCGCGCCCGACACCGGGGGCTGCGGTGCCCCGGAGACCGGCGGCTGCGGCGCGGCCCACGGGTCGCCGGCCGGCTGCTGCGGCGGCACGGGCGGGAGTGGGGCCCACGGGTCGCCCGTGGCCTGCGGGGCGCCGGAGGTCGGCGGCTGCGGCGGGTGGCCGCCCTGGTCGGCGGGGAACTGCGGCATCGGTGCCGGCGGGTACGGCTGCGGCTGCTGCTCCGGGCTCGGTTGGTTCGGATCCTGCGGCCCGTAAGGGGGCGGGGGGTGACTCACCGTACTCCTAGGCACCTGACGACGACGGCAAACGCGGCTGACGCTACCGTGCGCGGACAACGGACCATCTTCGCGTCTCCGGCAGCGCCGCGCCGTCCCCTGTTCGGATTCCGTGCCCGGGTCAACCGGGCAGCAGCACGGCGGCGGTGCGGACCAGCGCGTCGTCGACCGCGAACCGGCCGGTGACCAGCGCGGGCGGACGGGCGAGCGGGGTCGCGTCGAGTCGCGCCGGGGCGATCCGGGCGGTGAAGGTGCCGGCGTCCGGATCCAACTCCACCAGCGCGTCGTGGAAGTCCAGCCACGTGCCGACGACCGGGTGCCACACCTTGTAGACGGTCTCCTTGGCGCTGAACAGCACCGCCGGCCAGGAGGTGCCCACCGGCAGGCGGGCGCACCGCTCCTGCT
Organism: Micromonospora reichwaldensis; assembly: GCF_031845925.1. Lineage (NCBI taxonomy): Bacteria > Bacillati > Actinomycetota > Actinomycetes > Micromonosporales > Micromonosporaceae > Micromonospora > Micromonospora reichwaldensis. Next base: position 3,329 of record NZ_JAVRFL010000031.1, read on the forward strand.
CCTCGGGCAGGCAGACCAGCCGGCGTACGCCCGCGTTGAGCTCCCGGTGCCCCTCGGCGTCGATGCCGACCGACCGGATCTCGCCGGCGCGCGCGGCGACCGCCGCGCAGTAGCCGCGGGTGTGGGTGATGGCGCCGACCACGCCGGCCGGCCAGACCGGCGACCGGTCCGCGGCCGACGGCACCGCCACCGGGGGTACGCCGAGAGCCGCCATCGCCCGGCGGGCGCAGACCCGCCCGGCGGTGAAGTCGCGGCGGCGGCTCTGCACCGCACGTTCGCCCAGGCAGGCCCGCTCGGCCGGCAGCAGCTCGCCGATCCAGTCCGACGCCTCGGCCACGGCCACCGCCACAGCCGGCGGCAGCAGGTCACGCATCGCCGCCCTCCGGCAGGCGCGCCCACCCGGCGTCGAGCCCGCCGGCCGGTGGCCGGTGCGGCGGCTGACGGCCGGACCGTCGGGCCGGCGCCCCGTCCACGGTCGGCGTCGCGAGGGTCATGGTTGGTGAACGTACCGCAAGGCGTAACACCGCAGCGTCCTGCGGCGCTGACAGGGCGTCGCCGGTGGGCGGGGGCGGTCCACTGTCGACCGGTCCGCCGGGGCGGGTCGCCACGTGAACCGGAGAGGGAGTGCGATGACCGGTGGTGCGGAGTCCTCGGCGTCCGGAACGGACGAGCACGCTCCACTTACTCCCGGCTGGACCTGCGGCACGTGCGGGGCGGACTGGCCGTGCCCGGCCAAGCGGTCCCGTCTGCTGGAGGAGTACGGACGGGACCGCGCCATGCTCAGCGTGTACCTGGGGTCCTGTCTCGCGGCCGCCGCGCAGGACCTGCCGCCGTCCGCCGGCACGTCCCTCCAGGACCGGTTCCTCGGCTGGCTGCCCCGCAACCCCCGCGCGTCCTGACCGCACCCCGGGGCGGCCGGTCGCCCGCCCCGGGGTGCCCGGCGGTCAGTACGCGTGCGTCACGGTGATCGTGATGTTCGTGCAGGAACTCGCCCGGCTGGCCAACGCGCTCTTCTCGGCGCTGTCGACGCTCAGCCGCCACCGGGTCTTGACCGCCACCCACTCGCCGACGTAGCGGCACTTCTCGTTGGTGGGCTGCCAGGTCGCCGGGTCCTGGTCGCCCTTGGCCTGGTTGACGTTGTCGGTCACCGCGACCAGCGACCTGACGTCGCCGAGGTCGTTGGCGAACGCCTGCCGCCGCGACGTGGTCCAGTTCCGGGCCCCCGAGTCCCACGCCTCGGCGAGCGGAACCATGTGGTCGATGTCCAGGTCGGACGGGTTGGTCCAGTAGGCCGCGTCGTAGTAGGAGCGCCAGCGCCCGCCGGTCAGTTGGCAGCCGGAGCCCACCGTGGGGCGGGTGGTGGCCTCGGCGATCAGCACCTCGTAGCGGGTGTTGCAGCCGTCGGAGTCCGCGTCGGTCCAGTGCGGGAACAGGTCCCGCGAGTAGCCGGTGCGGCTCTCGGTGGCCACCGGGAGGTCGGCGACGAGGGTGCGCAGCGGCACCGAGACGGTGGCGGCGTGGGCGGGGGCCGACAGGCCGAGGGTGGCGGCGGTGACGGTGGCCAGCAGGCCGCCGGTCCAGCGGAGGGTACGGGTCATCGTGAACTCCGTCCGATCGATCGGGATGGCTGACAGTGCAACCGGCCCGGGTGCCGACGGACCGGACCCAGGGTTACTGGAGAACCAAATCGATCGATACGTTACGGGAAGTCTCCCATCGATGGGAATCCCGATGACTGCGAAATCTGACAGATCGTGGTCCCGCCGGCGTTGCCGATCCGTACCGTTTGCGCAAGATGACGGACCGTTAGGTGCCGGATGTAAACCATCCGTGCGGTGTCGCGTTGGTCGGAAATCTGACCGAAGTCGACCCGTTGTGCCAGTGGTAGGTGGTGGTTAAGCTCTTGATGCGCGCCCCAATCGCCCGCTTCCCCCGTGGCAGGCGATCGGGGCGCGCATCTACGTCGAACGGGCCCGCACGCCACCGCGTGCGGGCCCGTTCTCCGTGCACCCGCCGCGCCGCCCGGGGGCGCGCGACGGGTGCCGTGCCGTCCGTCAGATCCAGCGGCCGTCCAGCCACATCCGCGCCGACCACTCGGCGTACGGCAGCACCTTCCCGACGAAGATCGGATGGAAGTACGCGAAGCAGAGCGCGACCAGCAGGACGTACGCCCCGGCGATCACCCCGCCGACCAGCCTGCGGTCCCGGACCTCGTCCGACTCCCCGCGTGCGGCGGCAGGGCCGCCGTCTCCCGGCTGCGCGGCGGCGCCCGGTGGACCGGCCGGCGTGATGATCGCGCCGAGCACGTAGACCACCGCCAGCACCAGGAACGGCAGGACCGGCGCGGTGTAGAAGGAGAACATCGTCCGGCCGTCGAGGGCGAACCAGAACCAGGGCAGCAGACCGGCCGCCACGACCAGCAGGATCGCTCCCGCCCGCCAGTCCCGCCGGGCCAGGCCCAGCCAGGCCAGCGCCGCCAGGGCGGGCAGGAACGACCACCAGAGCAGGGGCGTGCCGAGCAGCAGGATCTCGGAGGCGCAGCTCGGTGCCCCGCAGGGCCCGTTGCCGACGTAGTAGAAGGCGACCGGCCGGCCGAGCAGCAGCCACTGCCACGGCCACGACTGGTACTTGTGCGGGTCGTCGAGGCCGGTGTGGAAGCCGTAGGCGGCCTTGTGGTACTCGATCAGGTTGTTGAGCGCGCCGAAGACCGGAGTGTCGCTCAGCGGGGCGTTCGGGTAGCGCTCGGCGAGCCGGTAGTAGCCCTCGTCGCCGAGCAGCCAGCCCGACCAGGTGCCGACGTAGGTGACCACGATCAGCACCCCGGCCAGCACCAGCCACGGCACCTCGTCGAGGAGCGTGTCCCGCCACGGCCGGCGTACGCCGGCGGAGCGGCGGACCCCGACCTCCCAGAGGATCACCAGCAGCGCGAAGACGGGCAGGAAGTAGAGCGCGCTCCACTTGACCGCGCAGGCACAGCCGAACAGGACCCCGGCGGCGAGCCGCCACCACGGCCAGTTCCGCCAGCCGCCCGCCGGCCGTCCGGCCCGCCCGGGCCGGCCCGGGTCCAGGCCGGCCTCCAGCGCCCGGGCCCACCGGCGGCGCCGCGCGTCCCGGTCGAGCACCAGGGCGCCGAAGGTGGCCAGCACGAAGAACAGCAGGAAGATGTCGAGCAGCGCGGTGCGGGAGAGCACCAGGTGGAAGCCGTCCAGCGCGAGCAGCAGGCCGGCGGCGCAGCCCAGCGCGGTCGAGCGGAACATCCGCCGGCCGATGCGGACCAGCAGCAGCACCGACAGGGTGCCGACGACCGCCGCCGAGAACCGCCAGCCGAACTCCGGTGCGGTCGTCATCAGGTGCCCCGGCACGGAGATGCCGTGCTCGGCGTCGGCGTAGCCGAAGGCCCACTCGCCGAACCCGATCAGCCACTTGCCCAGCGGCGGGTGGACCACGTACGACGCGCCGCCGTCCTTGTAGTTCCACTCGACGCCCTTGTCGATGAGCCCATAGCCCTCCCGGGCGTAGTAGGTCTCGTCGAAGATCTTGCCCGGCGGGTGGCTCAGGCCGACGAAGCGCAGGATCGCCGCGATGGCGACGATCACGCCGGTGGCGAGCCAGGAACGCCCGTCCAGCCGGGCCTCGACGGTGGCCAGCCGTCGCCGGACCACGCCAGGGACCCCGCCGGAAGCCGGGGACCTGCCCTCCGGCGGACTCCCGTCCGTGAGGTCCTGCCCCGCCTGGTCCGCGCTCTGTGCTGTCGACGCACTCGTCACCCGGCGATCGTAGGCTGCGAAGGTGCCCGGTGGCGCCCGTCGTCTCCGATACCGGTAAAGCCGTCGATGAAGGAGTTGCATCTCGTGGGTGAAAAGTCCGAAACCGGGCGCCTGGTCCTGCTCGGCGCGCCGCTCGGCAACCCCGCCGACGCCTCCGCCCGGTTCCGCGAGGTGCTCGCCGCCGCGGACGTGGTGGCCGCCGAGGACACCCGCCGGCTGACCCGGCTGGCCCGGGACCTCGACGTCACCGTCGGCGGTCGCATCGTCTCCTACTTCGAGGGCAACGAGGAGCGGCGCACCCCCGAGCTGGTCGACGTGCTGACCGCCGGCTACCTGGTCGCCCTGGTCACCGACGGCGGCATGCCGAGCGTCTCCGACCCGGGCTACCGGCTGGTCCGGGCCGCCCTCGACGCCGGCGTGCCGGTCACCGCCGCGCCGGGCCCGAGCGCGGTCACCACCGCCCTGGCGCTGTCCGGCCTGCCCTGCGACCGGTTCTGCTTCGAGGGCTTCCTGCCGCGTACCGGCGGCGCCCGCCGGTCCCGCCTGCGGGCGCTGGCCGCCGAGGAGCGGACGCTGGTCTTCTTCGAGGCGCCGCACCGCATCGCCGCCGCGCTCGCCGACCTGGCCGCCGCGTTCGGCGCCGACCGGCCCGCCGCGCTCTGCCGCGAGCTGACCAAGACGTACGAGGAGATCGTCCGCCGCCCGCTCGGCGAGCTGGCCGACTGGGCGGCCGAGGGGGAGCCGCGCGGCGAGATCACCCTCGTCGTGGCCGGCGCGCCCGAGTCGGCGCCCGAGCGGCCCGACGACGACACGCTGCGCGCCGCCGTCGCCGCCCGCGAGGCCGCCGGGCTGTCCCGCCGGGACGCGATCACCGAGGTCGCCACGGAGTACGCCCTGCGCCGCCGCGACGTCTACGCCGTCGTGCACGCCTGACACCCGACCGGGATCACGATCAGGACTGGCCGGGCACCCTCGGCGGTGGCCCGGCCGTCGGGCGCTTGGCAGCACCCGACGAGTTCACCAGGCGGCGACGAGGAAGCCGAGGGTGATCGCCAGCGGGCCGGCCACGGCGCCCGCCACCGCCCAGCGTCGCAGCCGGGGGTCGGCGATCCGGGCGGACCCGGTCCACCGGACGATCCCCGCGCCGCAGCCCAGCACCACCAGCAGCCCGAGCAGCCAGCGCAGGTGCCCGGCCGCGCCGGTGTCCGCGTACGCGGTGCCGCCGTCCGGGCCGGTCATCCGGGCCGGCAGGATCGTGCCGGTCGCGGTGCGTTCGGCGGCCACCCCGCTCACCCGCACGCCGTACGCGGTCCACGTCTCGTCGGCGGGGGCGAAGTTGCCCCGGCAGCGTTGCGCGAGGCCGCCGCCGGTGCAGTCGGCGATCACCACCGTGCCCCGGGTGGCGTGCCCCACCGCCAGCCAGAACGGGCCCGCGCTGACCCAGGCGAAGAACGCCGCCACCAGGCTCAGCGCCAGCAGGGCGGCCAGCCCCGGCAGCGGATCGGGCGGACGCGGGGTGCGCCGGGCCCGCCGCCGCGCGGCGTCCTCCCGGGCCGACCGCTCCCGCTCGTGCGGCGGTTCCTCCCGGATCGGCGTGCCGTCCCAGTGCACCAGCTCGATCGGCGGCCAGTACGCACCGTCGCCATCATCGGACCCGTCCCCGCCGTCCGGCGTACGCCCGCCGTCGCCCGACGCAGGCCCACCGCCCTCGCCGTCCGGCGTACGCCCGCCGTCGTCCCGGTCCGGCGGGTCGCCGGCGGAGGGGCGTCCCCGGCGGGGCCAGCGGTTCGGCTGCCGGACGGGGACCCGGCGCGGCACGGCGTCGACCGGCGCCCCGGTCGTGGGCTCCACCTCGACGGCGGGTGCGGCGGACGGCGGGGCCGCCACCGGTCCGGCGGCCTCGACGGGCGGTTCCGGTGGCGACTCCGGCGGCGCGGCGGCCTGGACCACCCGGGGGTGCGGCGCGCGGGTGCCGCGCGGCGCCCTCCCCGCGCCGCCGTCCGTCGGGCCGGAGGGACGGTCGTCACGATCCCGGGCCGCTCGTCTGCCAGTCACGGCGTTCATTGCACCCCGCAACCAGGGCATCGGCCGGCAGCTCAGGCCGCGTGTCGGCGACAAATCGGGCGAACGGCGGACCCGCTCCCGCCGGGCCGCCGACCCGGGGGCCCTATTGGTTCGCGGTCACCGCGAGCGGGTCACTAGGCTTGCTGGTCATGAGTCACGTTCTCGCGGCGGTCGCCTGGCCGTACGCCAACGGCCCGCGCCACATCGGCCACGTCTCCGGTTTCGGCGTTCCCTCCGACGTCTTCAGCCGGTACATGCGGATGGCCGGGCACGACGTGCTCATGGTGTCGGGCACCGACGAGCACGGCACCCCCATCCAGGTGCAGGCCGACGCCGACGGCGTCACCCCGCGCGAGCTGGCCGACCGCTACAACCGGGTGATCGTGGAGGACCTGCACGGCCTCGGGCTCTCCTACGACCTGTTCACCCGCACCACCACCCGCAACCACTACGCGGTGGTGCAGGAGCTGTTCGAGGGGATGTACCGCAACGGCTACATCGTCCCGAAGACCACCATGGGGGCGATCTCCCCGTCCACCGGCCGGACGCTGCCCGACCGCTACATCGAGGGCACCTGCCCGATCTGCGGCTACGACAGCGCGCGCGGCGACCAGTGCGACAACTGCGGCAACCAGCTCGACCCGATCGACCTGATCGACCCGAAGTCGCGGATCAACGGGGAGACCCCGAAGTTCGTCGAGACCGAGCACTTCTTCCTCGACCTGCCCGCCCTCGCCGACGTGCTGCGGCAGTGGCTCGACACCCGCGAGGGCTGGCGGCCCAACGTGCTGCGCTTCTCGAAGAACCTGCTCGACGACCTCCAGCCCCGGGCCATCACCCGCGACCTGGAGTGGGGCGTGCCGATCCCGCTCGACGGCTGGCGGGACCGCCCCGACAAGCGCATCTACGTGTGGTTCGACGCGGTGATCGGCTACCTGTCCGCCTCGATCGAGTGGGCCCGCCGCTCCGGCGACCCCGAGGCGTGGCGCCGGTGGTGGTCCACCGACGGTGCGGGGAAGGACGCCCGCGCCTACTACTTCATGGGCAAGGACAACATCGTCTTCCACTCGGTGATCTGGCCGGCGCTGCTCTCCGGCTACTCCGGCGAGGGCAGCCGGGACGGCGCGCCGGGCGACCTGGGCCGGCTCAACCTGCCCACCGAGGTGGTCTCCAGCGAATACCTGACCATGGAGGGGAAGAAGTTCTCCTCGTCGCGCCGGGTCGTCATCTACGTCCGGGACTTCCTGGAGCGCTACGACGCCGACGCGCTGCGCTACTTCATCGCCGCCGCCGGTCCGGAGAGCAACGACACCGACTTCACCTGGGCCGAGTTCCTCCGCCGCAACAACGACGAGCTGGTCGCCGGCTGGGGCAACCTGGTCAACCGGTCCGTCTCCATGGCGGCCAAGAACTTCGGCGCGATCCCGCCCGTCGACCCGGCCGGCCTCACCGAGGCCGACGAGGCGCTGCTCGCGGTCGCCCGGGCCGGCTTCGCGACGGTCGGCGACCTGATCGCCCGGCACCGCCAGAAGCAGGCCATCGGCGAGGCGATGCGGGTGGTCGCCGAGGCCAACCGGTACCTCTCCGAGCAGGCGCCGTGGAAGCTCAAGGGCGAGGACGACAAGCCGCGGATGGGCACCATCCTGTACGTCGCCCTCCAGGTGGTCAGCGACGCCAACACGCTGCTCACCCCGTTCCTGCCGCACTCCGCGCAGAAGGTGCACGAGCTGCTCGGCGGCACCGGCGTGCACGCCCCGATGCCGGTCGTCGAGGAGGTCGAGGACCTCGACGGCGGGCCCGCGTACCCGGTGCTGACCGGCGACTACACCGTCGGCGCGCGCTGGGAGTCCGTAGCACTGGAGGCCGGCCGGCCGCTGGCCGCGCCGAAGCCGGTCTTCCGCAAGCTCGACCCGTCGATCGTCGACGAGGAACTCGCCCGCCTGGCCGACTGACGGCCCGCCTGCGTGCCGACGGGCGCGACCCCCTCGGGGGCCGCGCCCGTCGCCCGTCGTGCCGGCCGCCGCGCCCGGACCTGGAGCCGGTGGCGCGTCAGGCCCGGGCCATCGCCGGCGCGCCGATGAAGTCCATGATGCTGCGGTTGACCTCGGCCGCGTTCGTCCACGGAATGCCGTGCGGCGCGCCCTTCAGCGTCACCAGCTGGCTGCCGGGCAGCATCGGCTGGAGCCGCTGACCGGTCGCCGGGTACGGCAGCACCGCGTCGGCGTCGCCCTGCACGATGAGCACCGGCACGTCGATGCGGGACACGTCGCCCCGGAAGTCGGTCTGCCAGGCGTCCACGCTGTCGTGGGTGCCCTTCGCCGAGGCCCGGGCGCCGATCTCCCAGTGCGCCCGGAACGCCTCCTCGCTGACCAGCCTGCCCTTGTTCTCCTGGTAGTTGAAGAACGCCTCGCAGAAGGTGGTGAGGTAGGCGAACCGGTCGTCGATGATGGCCTGCTGGAAGCCCTGGAAGAGGCTCTTCTCGACCCCCTCCGGGTCGTCCGAGGTCTTCAGCAGGAACGGCGCGAGCGGGGCCAGCAGCACCGCCCGGTCCACCCGCTGCGAGCCGTACACGCCCAGGTAGCGGGTCACCTCGCCGGTGCCCATCGAATGGCCGACCAGGATCGCGTTCCGCAGGTCCAACTCCGTCATCAGCACGTCGAGGTCGGCGGCGAAAGTGTCGTAGTCGTACCCGGACGCCGGCTGCGCCGAGTTGCCGAAACCCCGCCGGTCGTACGTGATCGTCCGGTACCCGGCAGCCAGCAGCGGGCCGACCTGCTTCTCCCAGGTCGCCCCGTTGAACGGGAAACCGTGGATCAGCACGATCGGCTGACCGGAGCCGTGGTCCTCGTAGTACAGGTCGACGGGGGCGGAGTTCTCCGTCCCCACGGTGATGAAAGGCATGCGCGTCTCCTGGTCACGTGACGGTCGGACGCCCGCGCTTTCCCACCCCACCCGGGGTTATGCCGCCCGAGACCGGCGCCCAGCCCTGCTCAGAGCGCGTACGGCAGGTCCACCACCCGGTCGTCGGTGACCTCGGACGCGGGCGCCCACGCCTCGTAGACGCCCCGCTCCTGGCACTGCGCCCCGGTCTCCGCCACCGCGTCCGGGCCGGGCCGACGCAGGCGCACGCGCAGCCACCCGGCCTCCTCCCGCAGCACGAGGCAGGGCACGTCCCGCCAGTCGGCCAGCCGCAGCCGGCGGGCCGCCGACTCCACCGGGTACCGGGCGGCCCGGGTCATCGCCAGCACCCGGAACCCGCCCGGCTGGTCGGCCACCGCCTCGTACTCGCCGCCGTCGTGGTCGCCGACCAGCCGGGTGGAGCGGGGCGCCTCGCCGGTCGGCACGTACTCCTGGTCGGGGGAGAGCCCCGGCACCGCCGCCAGCAGGTGCCGCCACTGCGGGCCGACCATCCGCAGCCAGCCGCGCTGCTCGGCCTGGAAGCTGTAGAGCACCACCTCCACGCCGTCGGCCGGGTACGCGAGCAGGGTGGCGTTCGCCGGCATCGGCAGGTCCGCGAAGTCCCGGGTCACGAACTCCGGGACGAGCTGGGCGCTGCTGGGCACGAAACCGGTGCCGAGCACCGCCCCGCCCAGCCGGTCCCGGGGCGCGAGCGCGGTCAGCCCCCGGTGCGCCCCGCCGACCGGCACGTCGTAGTCGGCCGGGTCGGCCGCCCGCCAGCGCAGCGCGTACGTCACGTCCGCGCCGTCGGGACCGTCCGCGCCGTCGGTGCGCAGCACGGCCGTCGCCGACGGCGTACGCAGGTGCGCCACGTCGTGCTCCCGGTAGCAGAACCCGTGCGGCAGCCACCCGCGCACGTAACCGGCGAGCTGCCGCGCGGAGAGCACCTTCACCATCCGGGTGCCCCGCCGGATGACCGCGGAGGCGCGCACGCCCGCCAGCGTCGGATCCCCGGCCGCCGTGGGCTGCTGGCTGAGCTGCTGCACGTACGCCCAGCCCCGCTCCCGGTGCAGCGGCACCAGCAGCGGGGACTCCGCCTCGTCGCCCGGCTCGGCCACGGGAGGCACGACGGTGACCTCGGTGGCGTGCACGAACCTGCGCCACGGCAGCGCGGCCCCGGACCGGGGCGCCCACTCGAAGCCGGGCGCCTCCTCGGCGCTGAACAGCTCGTACGCCGCGCCCCGGGCGATCTCCTCCGCCGGGTACACCACGCCCCCGTACGTCACACGCGGGCCGTTTCCGCTGGCCTGAGGGGTGATGGTCACGCCGACGACGCTAGGCGCGAGATGTGCCGTCCCGGTGAACAGGCGGTGGCGTCCCCACGACGCGGGCCACCGGCGGTGTGTGATGCTGGCCGCGATGAGCGAGCCCACCGAAACCCGCAAGCAGCGCGCCGCCCGCCGGGCCGGGGAGTTCCCGCCCGTGCCCGAGCCGCTGCCCCGCCCCGTGCTGGACAGCCACACCCACCTCGACATCACCGTCAGCGAGGCCGGCGTGCCCCCGCAGCCGCAGGCGGACGGGGACCCGGGCGTCGTACCCGTCGAGGACCCGGTCGCCGTGGCCGTGGCCGTCGCCGCCTCGGTGGGCGTCGACCGGCTGGTGCAGGTCGGAGTGGACATCGCTTCCTCCCGCTGGGGGGCCGATGTCGCCGACAAGCACCCGGCCGTGCTGGCCACCGTGGCGCTGCACCCGAACGAGGCCCCCCGCCTGCCCGACCTGGACGAGGCACTGCGCGAGATCGAGGCGCTCGCTGCCCGGGACCGGGTGCGGGGGATCGGCGAGACCGGGATGGACTTCTTCCGTACCGGCGAGGAGGGACGCGCCGTCCAGGAGGAGAGCTTCCGGGCGCACATCGCCATCGCCAAGCGGTACGGCAAGGCCCTGGTCGTGCACGACCGGGACGCGCACGCCGACGTGCTGCGGATCCTCGACGACGAGGGCGCGCCGGACACCGTGGTGCTGCACTGCTTCTCCGGCGACGCCGACTTCGCCCGCGAGTGCGTCCGCCGGGGCTACCTGCTCAGCTTCGCCGGCACGGTCACCTTCGGCAGCGCCGTCGCGCTGCGGGAGGCCGCCGCGCTGACCCCGGTCGAGCAGATCCTGGTGGAGACCGACGCGCCCTACCTGACCCCGATGCCGCACCGGGGCCGGCCGAACGCCTCGTACCTGATCCCGCTGACCGTACGGTCGCTGGCCGGGACGACCGGCACGGACCTGGACGAGCTCTGCGCCGCCGTCTCCGCCACCGGCGACCGCGCCTTCGGCCCCTGGTGAAAGGAAGGGCCCCTTCCTAACGCTATGCGTTAGGAAGGGGCCCTTCCTTTCACCTACGGCGGGCCGCATAGGCTACGGGGCGTGACCGGTCTCCTCGGCCCGGCGGAGATCCGGGAACTGGCCGCCCGGCTGGGCGTCACCCCCACCAAGAGGCTCGGCCAGAACTTCGTGCACGACCCGAACACCGTCCGGCGCATCGTCACCGCCGCCGGCCTGGCCCCGGACGACGTGGCGCTGGAGGTCGGCCCCGGCCTCGGCTCCCTCACCCTCGCCCTGCTACCCGCCGCCGCGCACGTGCACGCCGTGGAGCTGGACCCGACACTGGCCGCCGCGCTGCCGGAGACCGCCGCCCGGCACGCCGGGCCCGACGCCGCGCGGCTGACCGTGCACCACGCCGACGCGCTGCGGGTCCGCGCCGCCGAGCTGGCCGAACCCGCGCCGACCGCGCTGGTGGCGAACCTGCCCTACAACGTGGCCGTGCCGGTGGTGCTGCACCTGCTCGCCGAGCTGCCCAGCCTGCGGCACGGGCTGGTGATGGTGCAGAAGGAGGTCGCCGACCGGCTCGTCGCCGGCCCCGGCTCCAAGGTGTACGGCGTGCCGTCAGTCAAGCTCGCCTGGTACGCCTCGTCCCGCGCCGCCGGGAAGGTCCCGCCGAACGTCTTCTGGCCGGTGCCGAACGTCGACTCCGGGCTGGTCGCCTTCACCCGCCGCGAGCCGCCCCGCGCCGACGTACCCCGGAAACGGGTCTTCGCCGTGGTGGACGCGGCCTTCGCGCAGCGCCGCAAGACCCTGCGCGCCGCGTTGGCCGGCTGGGCCGGCGGCGCGGACCGGGCGGCCGAGGCGCTCACCGCCGCCGGCGTCGACCCCGGCGCACGCGGGGAGTCGCTCACCGTCGAGCAGTTCGCCGCCATCGCCGCGTCGGCCCCGGCCGCCCCACCCGCCGCGCAGTAGGCTGACGCCCGTGACCGAGGCCTGGGGACCGGACGACGAGGACGAGCAGCGGCGGCGTGGAGCCAGCGGACCGGTGCGGGTCCGGGTGCCCGCCAAGGTCAACCTGCATCTCGGGGTGGGGCCGCTGCGCCCCGACGGCTACCACGAGCTGAACACCGTCTACCACGCCATCTCCATCCACGACGAGCTGACCGCCCGCCGGGGCGACACGCTCACCCTGACCATGGAGGGCGAGGGCGCCGGCGAGCTGGCCCTGGACGACACCAACCTGGCCATCCGCGCGGCCCGTGCCCTCGCCGGCTACGCGGGGGTGCCGCCGCACGCCCGGCTGCACCTGCGCAAGCAGATCCCGCTGGCCGGTGGGCTGGCCGGAGGCAGCGCCGACGCGGCCGCGGCGCTGGTCGCCTGCGACGCGCTCTGGGGGACCGGGCTGTCCCGCGACGAACTGGCCCGGATCGCCGCCGACCTCGGCTCCGACGTGCCGTTCCTGATCCACGGCGGCACCGCCCTCGGCACCGGCCGGGGCGAGTCGGTCAGCCCCGTGCTGGCCCGCCCCACCACCTGGCACTGGGTGGTGGCCGTGGCCGACGCCGGCCTCTCCACCCCGGTCGCCTACCGGGAACTGGACCGGCTGCGCGAGGCTGGCGCGGCCGGCGAGCCGCTGGGCAGCACCGACGCGCTCTTCGCCGCGCTGCGCCAGCGGGACCCGCGGGTGCTCGCCGCGGCCCTCGGCAACGACCTCCAGGACGCCGCCCTGGCCATGCGTCCGTCGCTGGCGGGGACGCTGAAGGCCGGCGAGGCGGCCGGCGCGCTGGCCGGCATCGTCTCCGGCTCGGGGCCGACCTGCGTCTTCCTCGCGGCGGACGCCGCCGACGCCGAGCGCATCGCCGTGGAGCTGACGTCCGCCGACGTGTGCCGCGAGGCGCGTACCGCGCACGGCCCGGTGCCCGGCGCGCGGATCGTCTGACCGGCCCACCCCCTCCCCGAACCCGCGCTCCCGCCCCCGCGTACCGCCTTTCCAGGTGGCGCCGGGTGGAGCCCGCGCCCGGCGGGCGGCGGGGCGGTCCGCGTACGCTGGAGACTCAGGCGTCCCAGGTGCCGGCCGGCACCGGGACGCCTTGATCATGGGAGGTGAGGTCGTGGCCAACATCGTCAACCTGGACCGGGTGTCCAAGGGCTACGGCGCCGCCGGGCCGCTGCTCACCGACGTCTCGCTCGGCCTGGACGACGCCGACCGGATCGGCGTGGTCGGCCTCAACGGCGCCGGCAAGTCCACCCTGCTGCGGCTGCTCACCCGCATCGAGGAACCGGACGACGGGCGGGTCACCCACCGCCGCGACCTGCGGGTCGCCTGGCTGCCGCAGAGCCTCCAGCTCGCCCCCGAGGCCACCGTCCGGGACGTGGTGCTCGGCACCGCCTGGCTCGGCGAGAGCATGGGCGCCGAGCACGAGTGGGCCGGCGACGCCGGCGTGCGGGCCATCCTCGACGGCCTCGGCATGCCCCACCTCGGCCTCGACCAGCCAGTCGGCCCGATGTCCGGCGGCGAGCGGCGGCGGGTCGCGCTGGCCGCGCTGCTGGTCCGCGAGTCCGACCTGCTCATTCTCGACGAGCCCACCAACCACCTCGACGTCGGCGGCGTCGACTGGCTGGCGAAGTACCTCGTCGGCCGCAAGGGCGCGCTCGTCGTGGTCACCCACGACCGGTGGTTCCTCGACGCCGTCTGCACCACCACCTGGGAGGTCGCCGACCAGACCGTCCGGGCGTACGAGGGCGGCTTCGCCGCCTGGACCCTCGCCCGGGTCGAGCGGGAGCGGGTCGCCGCGGCCACCGAGGCCCGCCGACAGAACCTGCTCCGCAAGGAGATCGCCTGGCTGCGGCGCGGGCCGCCCGCCCGCACCTCCAAGCCGCGCTTCCGCATCGACGCCGCCAACGCCCTCATCGCCGACGTCCCGCCGGTGCGCGACACCATGTCGCTGCAACGGCTCGCCACCGCCCGGCTCGGCAAGCAGGTGTACGACCTGGCGCAGGTCACCCTGCACGCCGGCCCGAAGGAGATCCTGCGCGACGTCACCTGGCAGGTCGGCCCCGGAGACCGGATCGCCGTCCTCGGCCGCAACGGGGCGGGCAAGACCACCCTGCTGCGGATGCTGGCCGGCATCACCCGCCCCGACGGCGGGCGCTTCGCCACCGGCTCGACCGTCCGGCCGGCCTTCCTCTCCCAGGAGCTGGCGGAACTGCCCGGCCACCTGCGCGTGCTCGAAGCGGTGGAGGAGGTCGCCCGGCGGGTGCAACTCGGCGACCGGGAGGTCTCCGCCGCCCAGCTCGCCGAGGTCTTCGGCTTCGACGACCGGCGGCTCTGGACGCCCGTCAGCGACCTCTCCGGCGGCGAGCGTCGCCGGTTGCAGATGCTCCGGCTGCTCGCCGGGGAGCCGAACGTGCTGCTGTTCGACGAGCCCACCAACGACCTGGACACCGACACCCTCGCCGCGCTGGAGGACCTGCTCGACTCCTGGCCCGGCACCGTCATCGTGGCCAGCCACGACCGGTACCTCATCGAGCGGGTCACCGACGTCGCGTACGGGATGTTCGGCGACGGCCGGCTGGTGCACCTGCCCGGGGGCGTCGACGAGTACCTCGCCCGGGCCGCCGGCCAACCCGGCCCCGCGATGCCGGAGACGGCCCCCGGGGCCGGCGCCGACACCCCCGCCGCGACCGGCATGTCCGCCGCCGAGGCGCGGCAGGCCCGCAAGGAACTGGCCCGGCTGGAACGGCAGGTCGCCAAGCTGGAGCAGAAGGAGGCGACGCTGCTCGACCAGCTCGCCACGCACGCCACCGACTACGCGAAGGTCGCCGAACTCGACGCCCAGCTCAAGGAGCTGCGGGCCGAGCGGGAGCGGACCGAGGAGTCCTGGCTGGCCCTGGCCGACGAGATCCCGGCGACCTGAGCCGCCCCCTGGTCGCGGCGCCGCACACCGGAGACCCCCGTGTGCGGCGTCACACCTCGGGGTGCGGGACAATCGTCGGCGACCCCTCACCCGAACGGCGTTGGAGACTCAGACATGGCCCACACCCCCGTCAACCACCCCGCGCGGCCGGTCTACCGGGCGATCGGCGGGCTGACCGGTCTGTACCTGGTGGCCTTCGGCGTGCTCGGCATCATCGCGAGCGCCGGCAACGAGGCCCTCGCCCAGGATGACACCCAGGTCCTCGGCCAGGGCACGAACCTCGGTTTCTCGCTGCTCAGCGCCCTGCTGGGGGCCGCGGTGCTGGCCGGCACCGCGATCGGCCGTAACATCGACGTCATGATCAACCAGTGGCTGGCGTACGCCATCATGGTGATCAGCCTCGCCGGTCTCGCCTTCATCCAGACCGAGGCCAACATCTTCAACTTCAGCATCTTCACCGTCATCGCGCTGATGGTGGTCAGCCTGGTCCTGCTGATGGTCGGCATGTACGGCAAGGTCGGCTCGGACGAGGAGCAGGAGGCCTGGCAGAAGGCCCGCCTCGTGCTCTGAGTGGTTTGGTGGGTTTTCGCCGGAGCCCGACCCGCTCCGGGCGGTCAGGCTTGATCCCTGCGCGGGTCGGGCTCCGGCGAAAACCGACGTGGTCCCGCTCCGTCCCGGCCGTTGCGGCCCGGTGGGGTGGGGTCTTTTCGTTCCGCCCGTTGTCGGGTGCGCCTTGGGCGGTTCGGCGGACAGCAGGCTCCTGCCCGGGGACAATCGGGGCGAATGTCCTGATCGGTGGAGGGGTCATGCCGCACTTTCCCGTGAACCATCCGGCGCGGCCGGTCTACCGGGTCCTCGCCGGCCTGGTGGGGCTCTACATCCTGGTCTTCGGGGTCTGGGGCGTCGCCCTGACGGCGGGCGACCCGCTCTTCGACCGGGGCGACAACTGGGCCCTCGGGCTCCGCACCAACCTGGCCTTCTCGCTGGCCTCCGTCGCCTTCGGGATCGTGCTCATCGTCGGGGCGTCACGACGCGGCAACCTCGGCCACTACATGAACCTGACCGCCGGGGTCGTCTTCCTGGTCACCAGCCTCCTCATGATGGCCGTGCTCCAGACCGAGGCCAACTTCCTCAACTTCTCGATGTCCACGGTCATCGTGTCGATGCTCTTCGGCCTGCTCCTGCTCGGCACCGGCCTGTACGACAAGGTCGGCACCGACGAGCACGCCGAGGAGGAACGGCGGCTGCGGCACCACCCGGTCTCCGAGGCCCACGGCCGCTGACCGACGTCGGGGTCAGCGACCCCGCACCGTGATCAGGCTCGGCTTGGCCTCCAGGTGCGACAGCCCGCTCCAGGCCAGGTTGACCAGGTGCGCCGCCACCGTCTCCTTGCGCGGCTTGCGCACCTCCAGCCACCAGCGGCCGGTCAGCGCCACCATCCCCACCAGCGCCTGCGAGTAGAGCTCGGCCAGCTTCGGGTCGTAGCCCCGGCTGGAGAACTCGGCGCCCAGGATGTGCTCCACCTGGTGCGCCACGTCGTTCATGACGCTGCTGAAGTTGCCCGCCGCCGACAGCACCGGCGACTCCCGCACCAGCACCCGGAAGCCGCTGGTCTCCTCCTCGATGTACGTCAGCAGGGCCAGCGCCGCCTGCTCCAGCAACTCGCGGGGGTGCCCGGCGGTCAGGGCCGTGGTGATCCGGTCCAGCAGGGCGCGGACCTCCCGGTCCACCACCACCGCGTAGAGCCCCTCCTTGCCGCCGAAGTGCTCGTAGACCACCGGCTTGGAGACCTTCGCGCGGGCCGCCACCTCCTCGATCGAGGTGGCGTCGAAGCCGCGCTCGGCGAAGATCTGCCGGGCGGTCGAGATCAGTTGCTCCCGGCGCTGGGCCGCCGACATGCGTACGCGTGAGGAGGGTTTGGGGGCCGCCGCGGGAACCGCCCGCCGCCGGCCGGTCGTGCCGTCGTTGCCAGGGACATCCGCCATGTTCTCGTCATTCCGCCGGCGCTCGGTCACCCGGCCATCCTGCCAGGCGGCCTGCGCGCCCATCGACCGCTCTACCGCCCGGCGGCCGGTGCGACGAGCTTCGCCGCGATGCGTTCGGGCTTCGGCCAGCGCACGTCCCACGCCGCGCCGAGCCTCTCGAACAGCCAGATCACCCGGGCCGAGATGTCCACCTGGCCGCGCAGCACGCCGTGCCGGGCGCTGGTCGGGTCGGCGTGGTGCAGGTTGTGCCAGCTCTCGCCGAACGACACGACCGCCAGCGGCCAGAAGTTCGACGCGCGGTCGCCCTGGCGCATCGCGAACGGCCGCTCCCCGTAGACGTGGCACACGGAGTTGATGGACCAGGTCACGTGGTGCAGGAGGGCGATGCGCACCAGGCCGGCCCAGAAGAGCGCGGACAGCGCGCCCCGCCACGACCAGGTGATCAGGCCGCCCATCAGCGCCGGACCGAGCACCGAGACCACCACCAGCAGCGGGAACAGCCGGTCCACCCGCCTGATGTCCCGATCGGCGAGCAGGTCCGGGGCGAACCGCTTCCGGTTGGACAGCTCCCGGCCGAAGAGCCAGCCGACGTGCGCGTGGAACAGGCCCTTCGTCAGGCCGCGGACGCTCTCCCCGAACCGCCACGGCGAGTGCGGGTCGCCCTCCAGGTCGGAGAAGGCGTGGTGGCGCCGGTGGTCGGCCACCCACTGGATGATCTCGCCCTGCACCGCGAGCGAGCCGGACACCGCCAGCGCGATCCGCAGCCAGCGCTTCGCCTTGAACGACCCGTGGGTGAAGTACCGGTGGTAGCCCACCGTGATGCCCAGCCCGGAGAGCACGTACCAGAACCCGGCGACGGCCACGTCGGTCCAGCTCAGCCAGCCACCCCAGGCGACCGGTACGGCGGCGAGGAGGGCCAGGAAGGGAATCACCACGAACGCCCAGAGGGCGATGAGGATGCCCCGGGACTGGGTGCCCTGGGTGAGGGGCTTCGGGCCGGCGGTCGGGTCGAGGGACGTGGCGGACATGGCACCTCGCAGAGGGACGCGGTGATCACGAAGTTACGCCTACGTCACCGTAACTTAGGTTCCCCGCGTGCGCACGGGACAGCGTCGGTGATGAATGCCTGGAGTGTCGTACGCCCGTTCTAAGCTGCTCATGACCGATTCACCGGCCGACGATCCGTATCCGCCGACGGTCCGTGGCTATCGTGGACCGACTCCGCACCTGCATGAGGAGGCGCTTCGCCTGCGACGCCGGGGCTGCACCGTCCCGGAGATCGCGAAGCGGGTCGGTGTGGCTCGCTCCACCGCCTATCAGTGGGTGCGGCACCTGCCGATAGACCTCGACTCCGAGGGGTCCGGGCTCGTCGGCGGGCGCACTCCAAGGCGATGACGGACGCCCAGTGGGGCGAGTATCGCGCTGCTCGCGACGCCGCTCGGGCCGAGACGGTCGCGAAGGTCGCGGCGTGGGTGAAACACCTGCGCTATCGGGAACTGGTCCTCGTGGGCGCGGCGATCTACTGGTGCGAAGGCGGCAAGGCGAAGCCTTGGCGTCCGAATGACTGCCGGTTGAAGTTCATCAACAGCGACCCGACGCTGGTGCTGCTGTTCCTCCGATTCGTCGAGGCGCTCGGGGTCGCCCGAACCGCGCTTCGGTTCCGGGTCAGCATCCACGAGAGCGCGGATGAGGCGGCGGCGGTGCGATGGTGGGCCGACCTGGTGGGGTCGAAGGGATCATGAAGGGAATGAGCGATGGCGTCACGGGCGAGGGGCGCTAAGGTGTAGGGGTCCGGCAAGCTGTTCAGTTTGCCCGTTTTAGACCGTCCCGGGTCGTCTAATGGCAGGACGTCAGGTTTTGGTCCTGATTGTAGGGGTTCGAGTCCTCTCCCGGGAGCTTCCGCTCGTCGCGGACGATGTCTGGTTAGCATGGCCGCGAGATTGTTCGCCGTCCCGACGGGAGCCCGTGTCGTGTCCCAGCCCCACCTCCGCACCGTTGTCGTGCTCGCCGCCGGTGAGGGCAAGCGGATGAAGTCGGCGCTGCCCAAGGTGCTGCACCCGCTGCTCGGCCGTACCCTCGTCGGCCACGTGCTCGCCGCCGCCGCTCCGCTGGCCGCGGACCGCACGGTGGTCGTGGTGGGGCACGGCGCCGACCAGGTCCGCGCGCACCTCGCGGAGATCGCCCCCGAGGCCACCCCGGTGCTCCAGGCCGAGCAGCTCGGCACCGGGCACGCCGTCCGGATCGCGCTGGACGCCGCGCCGGACGCCACCGGCACCGTGGTCGTGATCAACGGTGATGTGCCGCTGCTCCGCCCGGAGACGGTGGCCGCGCTCGTGGCGGCGCACGAGGAGGCGCGCGCGGCGGCGACCGTGCTCGCCGCCGAGGTGCCCGACCCGACCGGCCTCGGCCGGATCGTGCGCGACACCGACGGGCGGCTGGAGCAGATCGTCGAGGAGCGCGACGCGACCCCCGCGCAGCGGGCGATCCGGGAGATCAATGCCGGCATCTACGCGTTCGACGCCGCCCGGCTGCGCGACGCGCTGGGCAAGCTGTCGACCGACAACGACCAGGGCGAGGAGTACCTGACCGACGTCTTCGCCCTGCTGGGCTCGGCCGGCGAGCCGGTGGCGGTGCACGTGGCGGCGGACCACGTGGAGACGCTGGGCTGCAACGACCGGGTCGAGCTGGCCGCCCTGCGCCGGCTGCTGCGTGCCCGGGTCAACGAGGCGTGGATGCGTACCGGGGTCAGCCTGCTCGACCCGGACACCACCTGGATCGACGTGACGGTCGCCCTCGACCGGGACGCGGTGGTCGACCAGAACACCCAGCTGCGCGGCGGCACGGTGGTCGGCACGGGCGCGGTGGTCGGGCCGGACGTGACGCTGATCGACACCGTCGTCGGCCCGGGCGCCACCGTGCTGCGCAGCCACGCGGTGGGCGCGGAGGTCGGTGCGGGCGCCAGCGTCGGGCCGTACGCGTACCTGCGGCCGGAAGCCCGGCTCGCCGAGAAGGCCAAGGTCGGCACGTTCGTCGAGGTGAAGAACTCGGAGGTGGGTGCGGGCGCGAAGGTGCCGCACCTGTCGTACGTGGGGGACGCGACGATCGGCGCGAAGGCGAACATCGGCGCGGCGACGATCTTCGTGAACTACGACGGGGTGAACAAGCACCGCACCACGGTCGGCGAGGGTGCGTTCGTCGGCTGCGACACCAGCCTGATCGCGCCCGTCGAGGTGGGTGCCGGGGCGTACGTGGCGGCGGGCAGCGCGATCGCGCAGGACGTGCCGGCGGGCGCGCTCGGGGTGACCCGGGCGCCGCAGCGCAACCTCGACGGCTGGGTGGCCCGCAAGCGGGCCGGCACGGTCTCCGCCGAGGCGGCCGCGCGGGCCCAGGCGGCGGATGAGCGTGCGTCGGCGCCGGGATCCGGGGCAAGTGAAGGTGAGGCAATCCACGGGGATGCCGAGCCGGTCAGGTCGGCCCCGGGCGCGGGGGATACTGCAACCGAATAGTCCCCGGCCCACCACCACCGCCGGGTACCACCGACCAACGGGAGCAGACGGGCCCATGGGCAGCATCGTCGCCGAAAACCGCAAGAGCCTGATGCTTTTTTCCGGACGTGGCTTTCCGGAGTTGGCCAAGGAGATCGGTGAGGTGCTCGGCGTCGCGCCGACGCCGGCCGACGCGTACGAGTTCGCCAACGGTGAGATCTTCGTACGGTTCAAGGACTCGGTACGCGGTTCGGACGCCTTCGTGGTGCAGTCCGTCACGCACGGGGTCAACACGTGGGTCATGGAGACCCTCATCATGATCGACGCGCTGAAGCGCGGTTCGGCCAAGCGCATCACCGTGGTGCTGCCGTTCTACCCGTACGCCCGGCAGGACAAGAAGCACCGCGGCCGGGAGCCGATCTCGGCCCGGCTGGTGGCGGACCTGCTGAAGACGGCCGGGGCGAACCGGATCCTCACCGTCGACCTGCACACCGCGCAGATCCAGGGCTTCTTCGACGGCCCCGTCGACCACCTCTTCGCGATGGACATCCTCGCGGAGTACGTCCAGCACAAGTACGCCGGCCGTCCGATGACGGTGGTCGCGCCGGACTCGGGCCGCGTACGGGTGGCCGAGCGGTGGACGGACCGGCTGGGCGGCTGCCCGCTGGCGTTCATCCACAAGACGCGGGACCCGCTGAAGCCGAACCAGGTGGTGGCGAACCGGGTGGTCGGCGAGGTCGAGGGCCGGGTCTGCCTGATCGTCGACGACATGATCGACACGGGCGGCACGATCTGCGGGGCGGCGGACATCCTCCGGGAGTCCGGCGCGGCCGACGTGATCGTGGCCTCGACGCACGCGCTCCTTTCCGACCCGGCGACCGAGCGGCTGAAGAACGCCCCGATCAGCGAGGTCGTGGTGACCAACACGCTGCCGCTGCCGCCGGAGAAGCAGCTCGACAAGATCACCGTGCTGTCGATCGCGCCGCTGCTGGCGCGGGCGATCCGCGAGGTCTTCGACGACGGCTCCGTGACGACCCTCTTCGGCGGCCTGAGCTGACCGTCTGACGCCGGGCCGGGCGGTTACCGCCGCCCCCGGTCCGGCGTCGGCGCTCCGGCAGCGGCAACGCATCGACCCGGTCGCGGGCGGGGAGTCCGGTCGGCGGCGGGCCGGCCGGCGGCCGGGTAGTCGCCCTTTGGCGGCGACGCGCGGCGCCCGGCGGCGGGTGCCGCCGGGGCAGGTCCAAATCGCCCTGCGGGCCTGCGGGAACGGTGATAAGGGGACTGCCGGAACGCGCGGAATCAGCTCGGGTAGACTGGTGCGGTTGCCACGGCGAGGGTGCCCGGCGGGCCGCTGAGAAGCGCCGCACGGAGGCACCGTCATCGACGCGGTGCTCCGGGCAGTCGTTCTCGACGCATGAGCCCCAGCGAGCCCCTCGCCCCAGCACCGCCAGACGACAAGCCGCCGCAGCGAAAGCATCAGGAGTTCTCCCGTGTCCGAGGTAAAGATCAGCGCCGAGCCCCGTACCGAGTTCGGCAAGGGTGGTGCCCGTCGTACCCGCCGGGCCGGCAAGGTGCCCGCCGTGCTGTACGGCCACGGCGAGAAGCCCAAGCACATCGCGCTGCCGTCGCGTGAGTTCGCCGCCGCGATCCGCAAGGGCGGCGCCAACCAGCTCTTCGCGATCGAGGTCAGCGACGGCACCCAGGTGCTGGCGCTGCCGAAGGCGATCCAGCGCGACCCGATCAAGGACACCTTCGAGCACGTGGACCTGCTGCTGGTCCGCCGGGGCGAGAAGGTCACCGTCGACGTCCCGGTCCAGCTGACCGGCGAGGCCGCGAGGGACACCCTGATCGTGCACGACCACGACACCCTGTCGGTCACCGCCGACGCGACCAAGGTGCCGGACCACCTGGAGGCCTCGATCGAGGGCCTGGAGGCCGGCACCCAGGTCACCGCCGGCGACGTGGAGCTGCCGGCCGGCGTCGAGTTGGCCGCCGACTCGGAGCAGACCGTCGCTTCGGTGACCGCCGCGCCGACCGCCGAGCAGCTCGAGGCCACCCTCCCCGAGGTCGAGGAGGCCGCCGAGGAGGCCGAGGCCGGTGTCGGCGAGGAGACCGCCGAGGCCGCCGAGGCTCCGGCCGCGGAGGGCGAGGAGAACGCCGAGGCGAAGACCGAGGCCTGACCGGTTCGCATCGTTGCGACAGGCGTCCCCGCGCGGTCGGGGGCGCCTGTCGGCGTATCGGTGTCCGGGCGGGCGGGTGACGGCGAGCAGCGGGAGGGGCGGGGCGTGACGGACGAGACGGGGCCGTGGCTGGTGGTCGGCCTGGGCAACCCGGGTCGGGAGTACGCCGGCAACCGGCACAACGTCGGCTTCATGGTGGCCGACCTGCTGGCGGGTCGGCTCGGCGCGAGGTTCGGTCGGCACAAGCGGGCGGTGGCGGAGGTCGCCGAGGGGCGGCTCGGTCTCGGCGGGCCGAAGCTGGTGCTGGTCAAGCCGCTGACGTACATGAACCTCTCCGGCGGGCCGGTGACCGGTCTGGCCCAGTTCCACAAGGTGCCGCCGGGCCGGGTGGTCGCGGTGCACGACGAGTTGGACATCGGGTACGGGCAGGTGCGGGTGAAGTGCGGCGGTGGCGAGGGCGGGCACAACGGCCTGCGCTCGATGTCGAAGTCGCTGGGCACGAAGGAGTACGTCCGGGTGCGGTTCGGCATCGGCCGGCCCCCGGGGCGGCAGGACCCGGCGGACTACGTACTGTCGGATTTCGGCGCGGCGGAGCGCAAGGAGCTGGAGTTCCTGGTGGACCGGGCCGCGGATGTGGTGGAGTCGGTGATCACCAGGGGCGTGGAGCCGACGCAGAACCTCTACCACGGGGTGTGAGGGCCGGGTCGGGCGCCGGGGGCCGGTAGTCTTCGCCTTTCGGCGCGACGCGACCGTCGGGGCGGCTCGTCGTCGGCGGCGTGCCGGGTGCGGAGCACGGCGAGGCGACGGGAGCAGGAGTCATGGGCAGTCCTCCGATGATCGACGGCGCTTTCGCCCGGTGGCTGGCGGCCCGGGCCGGTCAGGCGCTGCTCGGCCTGCGGTCCGAGATGGGTTTCGCCGACGCGGGGGCGTTGAAGTCGGCGGGCGACAAGGTCTCGCACGACCTGATCCGCACCGAGCTGGCGAAGTGGCGGCCGGGTGACGCGGTCCTCTCCGAGGAGGACGAGGGTTCGCGGCTGGCCTGGGCGGCGGAGGTGAACGCCGAGGCGGTCTCCCGGCTGGCGGCCGACCGGGTGTGGATCATCGACCCGCTGGACGGCACCCGGGAGTTCGCCGAGGAGGGCCGTTCGGACTGGGCGGTGCACGTGGCGCTCTGGGCGCGTGACGCGCCGACGCCGCACGGGCTGGTGGCGGGCGCGGTCGGGCTGCCGGCGCAGCAACGGGTGCTGGGCACCGACTATCCGCCGGCGTACCCGCAGCCGAGGGTGGAGGCGGCGGCGCCCGGCGGGCGGACGATCCGCCTGGCGGCGAGCCGGAGCCGGCCGCCGGTGTTCCTGACCGACCTGGCGGAGGACGTCGGGGCGCACCTGGTGCCGATGGGCTCGGCCGGGGCGAAGATCGCCGCGGTGGTCACCGGTGAGGTGGACGCCTACATCCACGCGGGCGGCCAGTACGAGTGGGACTCGGCCGCGCCGGTCGCTGTGGCGACGGCCACCGGGCTGCACGCTTCCCGGATCGACGGTTCTGCGCTGAGATACAACGAGGCGGATCCGCGCCTACCGGACCTGCTGGTCTGCCGCAAGGATCTCGCCAGTCGGTTGCTTGCAGCGTTGCAGCGTCATTCCGGGTAGCCTGAGCGGCACTTCTTGGCATGCCCGACCGGAAAGGTCTGGAATATCGATGAGCGGATTCGAGCGAAGCGAGCCCGTGTCATGACCGCCCCCGCCGCCTACCAGGTGTCGCACCTCGACGCGCTGGAGGCCGAGAGCATCTTCGTGATGCGCGAGGTGGTCGCCGAGATGGAGCGGCCGGTGCTGCTCTTCTCGGGCGGCAAGGACTCGATCGTGATGCTCCGGCTGGCCCAGAAGGCGTTCGCCCCGGCCAACATCCCGTTCCCGGTCATGCACGTGGACACCGGGCACAACTTCCCCGAGGTCCTGGAGTACCGGGACCAGCGGGTCGCCGAGCTGGGGCTGCAACTGGTGGTGGCGAGCGTGCCGGAGGCGCTGGCCAGCGGGCTGGTGCGGGAGTCGGGCGACGGGATGCGCAACCGGATCCAGACGCCGGTGCTGCTGGACGCGGTGGAGAAGCACCGGTTCGACGCGCTCTTCGGCGGCGCCCGCCGCGACGAGGAGAAGGCCCGCGCCAAGGAGCGGGTGTTCAGCTTCCGCGACGAGTTCGGCCAGTGGGACCCGAAGAACCAGCGCCCGGAGCTGTGGTCGCTCTACAACGGCCGCCACCACCCGGGCGAGTCGATCCGGGTCTTCCCGCTGTCCAATTGGACCGAGCTGGACGTCTGGCACTACATCGCGCGCGAGCGCATCGCACTGCCGTCGATCTACTACGCCCACGAGCGCGAGGTGGTCGAGCGCGACGGGATGCTCTACGCGGTCAACGAGTTCTTCCGTCCCCGGGCGGGCGAGGACCGGTTCAAGGCGCGGGTGCGCTACCGGACGGTGGGCGACGCGTCCTGCACGGCGGCGGTCCGTTCCGACGCCGACACGGTCGAGAAGGTCATCGAGGAGGTCGCCGCCACCCGGATCACCGAGCGCGGCGCGACCCGGGGTGACGACCGGGTCAGCGAGGCCGCCATGGAGGACCGCAAGCGGGAGGGCTACTTCTGATGACCACCGAGACCGTCGCGCCCACGGCCACCGAGACGCCCGGCAGGCCGATGGACCTGCTGCGCTTCGCCACCGCCGGCAGCGTCGACGACGGCAAGTCGACCCTGATCGGCCGGCTGCTCTACGACACGAAGTCGCTCTTCACCGACCAGCTCGCCGCCGTCGAGGCGGTCAGCGCGGCCCGGGGCGACGAGTACACGAACCTGGCGCTGCTCACCGACGGCCTGCGGGCCGAGCGCGAGCAGGGCATCACCATCGACGTGGCGTACCGCTACTTCGCCACCCCCCGGCGGAAGTTCATCATCGCGGACACCCCGGGGCACATCCAGTACACCCGCAACATGGTCACCGGGGCGTCGACGGCCGACCTGGCGCTGATCCTGGTGGACGCCCGCAAGGGCCTCGTCGAGCAGTCCCGCCGGCACGCGTTCCTCTGCTCGCTGCTGCGCGTGCCGCACCTGGTCCTCTGCGTCAACAAGATGGACCTGGTCGACTTCTCGCAGGAGGTCTTCGAGCGGATCGCGGACGAGTTCACCGCGTTCGCCGCGAAGCTCGACGTGCCCGACCTGACGGTGGTGCCGATCTCGGCGCTGCGCGGCGACAACATCGTCGCCCGGTCGGAGAACATGCCCTGGTACGAGGGCCCGTCGCTGCTGCACCACCTGGAGCGGGTGCACATCGCGAGCGACCGCAACCTGGTCGACGTCCGGTTCCCGGTGCAGTACGTGATCCGCCCGCAGTCGACCACCGTCACCGACTACCGGGGCTACGCGGGCCAGGTCGCCTCCGGCGTGCTCAAGCCGGGCGACGAGGTGATGGTGCTGCCGTCCGGGTTCACCAGCCGGATCGCCGCCGTGGAGAC
Source organism: Micromonospora reichwaldensis (assembly GCF_031845925.1). NCBI lineage: Bacteria > Bacillati > Actinomycetota > Actinomycetes > Micromonosporales > Micromonosporaceae > Micromonospora > Micromonospora reichwaldensis. The sequence goes on from NZ_JAVRFL010000031.1 coordinate 29,442, forward strand.
CGCCGACGGGCCGGTCGCGGAGGCGTTCCCGCCGATGTCGGTGACCGTACGCCTGGAAGACGAGATCGACATCTCCCGGGGCGACATGATCTGCCGTCCGAACAACGCCCCGGCGGTGTCCCAGGACATCGAGGCGATGGTGTGCTGGATGGACGAGACCCGTCCGCTCCAGGTCGGCGGCAGGTACGCGATCAAGCACACCACCCGCTCCGCGCGGGCGATCGTGCGCGGGCTGCACTACCGGCTGGACGTCAACTCGTTGCACCGCGACGAGTCCGCCGACGGGCTCGGGCTCAACGAGATCGGCCGGGTGCGGTTGCGGACCACCGTGCCGCTGCTCGCGGACGAGTACCGCCGCAACCGCACCACCGGCGGCTTCGTGATCATCGACGAGGCCACCAACCGTACGGTCGGCGCGGGGATGATCGTCGAGGCGCAGTGAGTCCCGCCGACGGGCGGGTGCCGACGCCCGCCCGTCGTCTGCCGGGCTGACCGCGCCCGGGGCAGGGCCCCGGGCCGGGTGTCCGCCGCTGCCCGCCGGTCGGTCGCCGGCCGACGGGTCGCCGCGTCGGTGCTCAGTCCAGCCGGGTCGCCCCGGGGCCGGGCAGGACGGTGACGTGGCCGGGCGCGGCGAAGCCCCGCTCGGCGTACGCGGCCGTGACGGCGGCGGCGACCGCGTCGGCCCGTTCCGCGTCGACGAGGGCGAGTACGCAGCCGCCGAAGCCGCCGCCGGTCATCCGGGCACCGAGCGCCCCCGCGCCCAGGGCCGCCTCGACGGCCGTGTCGATCTCCGGGACGGTGATCTCGAAGTCGTCGCGCATCGAGGCGTGCGAGGCGGTCAGCAGCGGGCCGATCTCGCGTACCCGCCCGGCGCGCAGCAGCGCGACCGTGTCGAGCACCCGCTGGTTCTCGGTGACGACGTGCCGTACCCGGCGGCGGGTCTCGTCCTCGTCGAGCCGGGCCAGGGCGTCGGCCAGAGCGTCGGCCGGGACGTCCCGCAGCGCCGCGACGCCGAGCAGCCCGGCGGCCCGCTCGCAGGAGCCGCGGCGGGCGGCGTACTCGCCGTCGGCGTGCCGGTGCGGGGCCCGGCTGTCGACGACCAGCACGGCGAGGCCGGCGGCGTCCAGGTCGAAGGGGACCTGCTCGACGGACTCGTCCCGGCAGTCGAGGAAGAGCGCGTGCCCGGCGCGGCACCGGATCACCGCCGACTGGTCCATGATCCCGGTCGGCGCGCCCACGTAGTCGTTCTCCGCGCGCTGGGCCAGCCGGGGCCGTCGCTCGGCGGGCAGGTCCAGCCCGCCCAGGTCGACCAGGGCGGCCAGCACGGCGGCCTCCAGCGCGGCCGAGGAGGACAGCCCGGCGCCCAGCGGCACGTCGGAGGCGATGGCCAGGCGCGCGCCGGGTGCCGCGTGCCCCGCCTCCCGCAGCGCCCAGACGACCCCGGCCACGTACGCGCCCCAGCCGTCGACCCGGCCGGGCCCGGCCAGCTCGTCGGCGCCGAAGGTGACCGTCTCGCCGGTGAGCTCGGAGCAGACCGTCCAGGTGTCGCCGGGCTGCGGGGCGGCTGCCACCACCGTGCGCAGCGGCAGGGCGAAGGGGAGCACGAAGCCGTCGTTGTAGTCGGTGTGCTCGCCGATGAGGTTCGCCCGCCCGGGAGCCGCCCAGCGGCCGGCGGGCGGCTCGCCGTACGCCGAACGGAAGCCGGCGGTGGCGCGGGCCGCGACGTCGTCGGTCACCGCGGCCCCGCGACGTGCGTGCGGAAGAAGGCCCAGGCGTCGGCGACGATGTCGGGCAGGGTCGGCTTCTGCGGCACCCAGCCCAGCTCCTCGCGGGCCAGCGCGGACGACGCGACCAGCTCGGCGGGATCGCCCTCGCGGCGCGGCGCCACCTCGACCGGCACGGGGTGGCCGGTGACCTCGCGGACCACGTCGACCACCTGCCGGTTGGTGAAGCCGTTGCCGTTGCCCAGGTTGTAGATCCGGTGCTGGCCGGCGGTGGCGGCGCCGAGCGCCAGCAGGTGGGCGCGGGCCAGGTCGGCGACGTGGATGTAGTCGCGCACGCAGGTGCCGTCGACGGTCGGGTAGTCGTCGCCGAAGAGCTGGAGCTTCTCCCGCCGGCCGGCGGCCACCTCCAGCGCGATCGGGATCAGGTGGGTCTCGGGGTCGTGCCGCTCGCCGAGCGCGACGTCGCCGTCGAGGTACGCGCCGGCGACGTTGAAGTAGCGCAGCGAGACGGCGGCCAGGCCGTGCCCGATCGCCTCGGAGGTGAGGGCCATGTCGACGGCGAGCTTGGTGGCGCCGTACGTGTTGGTGGGGGCCTTGACGGCGGTCTCCGGGATCGGCAGCTCGGTGGGGTTGCCGTAGACGGCGGCGGTGGAGGAGAAGACCAGGCGCGGTACGCCGGCGGCCCGGACGGCGTCGATCAGGGCGATCGAGCCGACCGTGTTGGCGTGCCAGTAGAGCTCGGGCCTGGTCATCGACTCGCCTGCGGCGATCAGCGCGGCGAAGTGCAGCACCCCGTCGAAGCCCGCGCCCGGGGTGAGCACCCGCGCGGCGTCGTGGACGGACGCGTCGACGTACGTCGCGTCGGGGGCGAGCGCCTCCCGGTGGCCGGTGCGCAGGTCGTCGAGCACCACCACCTCGTGGCCGGCGTCGAGCAGCATCCGGGTCACCACGCTGCCGATGAAGCCGGCGCCGCCGGTGACGAGCAGTTTCACGTCGGTCTCCTCCTGCCTGGCCGCCTGGTCGCGGCCCGTGTCGTGATCACCCTACGGCCGGTCGCCCGGTGGCCGCCCTCCGTCGGCGACCGTGCCATTCCACCATGATTCCCCAACTTCGAACAGAGCCGAACATGGACCGCCCGCTGGCGCCGTGCTGTCTACCATCACAGTCATGCGGGAAGCGGGTGCTCCCGGGCCGCGGCGACGCGCCCGGGGCCGGCCACGCCGTGAGCCGGGGCCGCTGCCCCGGGCCGTCGCCCGGATGGTGGTGCGCGCCGCCGACGCCGCCACCCGGGCGGTGACGGCCCTGCTCGGCGCCAGCCCGGCGGCGGGCCGGGAGCGGATCAGCGAGGCGGAGCTGCGCGACCTGGTCGCCGCCAACACCCTGCTCGACCCGGTCGAGCGCCGGATCATCGACGAGGTGCTGGTCGCGGGCGCGAGCCTGGTCCGCGAGGTGATGATGCCGCGCACCGAGGTCGTCTTCCTCTCCGCCCGGCACACCATCGCCGAGGCGGAGCGGCTGGTCCGGGCCGAGACGCACACCCGCTACCCCGTGGTCGACGGCACCCACGACGACGTGGTCGGCTTCGTGCACCTGCGCGACGTGCTGCTCCGCCCCGACCTCGACCCCCACACCACCGTCGGCGAGCTGACCCGGGAGGTGAAGCGGCTGCCCGGCAGCAAGCGGGTGCTCGCCGCGCTCAGCGAGATGCGCCGGGAACGCCACCACCTCGCCGTGGTGGTCGACGAGTACGGCGGCACCGCCGGCATCGTCACCCTGGAGGACCTGATCGAGGAGCTGATCGGGGAGATCCACGACGAGTACGACACCGCCCCCGAGCCGGTGCACGCGGGCCTGCCCGCCGTGGTGGACGGCCGGCTCAACCTCGCCGACTTCGCCGAGCGCACCGGGGTGAGCCTGCCGTCCGGCCCGTACGAGACGGTCGGCGGATTCGTGATGGCCGCGCTGGGCCGGCTCCCGGTCGCCGGCGACGAGGTGCCGGTGACCGCCGGCCCGGCCGGCGACGGCGGCGCGGCACCCGACGACCCGTCCGGCGGATGGCTGCTGCGGGTGCTCACGCTGGAGGGGCGACGGGTGGCCCGGCTCACGGTCACCGCCGGGCGCCTGCCGGAGCCACGGCGCGAGGCCGCCGCCCCGACACCGACGGGGCGGAGCCGACCCGCCGGCCCGTCATGACGCGCACCGGGTCTTGCTGACAGAATTGCCGCCATGTCCGACGTACCCGCCCGCCCCCGCGTCTTCTCCGGCATCCAGCCGACGGCCGACTCGTTCCACCTCGGCAACTACCTGGGCGCCGTGCGGCACTGGGTGGCGTTGCAGGACACCCACGACGCCTACTACTGCGTGGTCGACCTGCACGCGATCACCGCGGGGCACGACCCGAAGACGCTCATGCAGCGTTCCCGGATGGCGGCCGCCCAGCTCTTCGCCGTCGGCCTCGACGCGGAGCGCAGCACGCTCTTCGTGCAGTCGCAGGTGCCCGAGCACTCGCAGCTCGCCTGGGTGCTGGGCTGCATCACCGGGTTCGGCGAGGCGAGCCGGATGACGCAGTTCAAGGACAAGTCGCAGAAGCAGGGCGGCGAGCGGGCGAGCGTGGGCCTGTTCACCTACCCGGTCCTGCAGGCCGCCGACATCCTGCTCTACCAGGCCAACGCCGTGCCGGTGGGCGAGGACCAGCGCCAGCACCTGGAGCTCTCCCGCGACCTGGCCCAGCGGTTCAACTCGCTGTTCGGGCCGACCCTGACGGTGCCCGCGCCGCACATCGTCAAGGACACCGCGAAGATCACCGACCTTCAGGACCCGACGGCCAAGATGTCGAAGTCGTCCTCGTCGCCGGCCGGCATCGTCAACCTGCTGGAGGACGCGGCCCGCTCGGCCAAGAAGATCCGTTCCGCGGTCACGGACACGGGGCGGGAGATCGTCTTCGACACCGAGACCAAGCCCGGCATCTCCAACCTGCTGACCATCTACTCGGCCCTGAGCGGGCGCAGCGTCGACGACCTGGTCGCCGCGTACGCCGGCAAGGGCTACGGCGACCTGAAGAAGGACCTCGGCGAGGTGGTGCGGGAGTTCGTCGGCCCGATCCAGGAGCGCACCCGGACCTACCTCGACGACCCGGCGCAGCTGGACAAGCTGCTCGCCGCCGGCGCGGAGAAGGCCCGCGCGACCGCCGGCGAGACGCTGCGCACCGTGTACGAGCGGGTGGGCTTCTTCCCGCCGGTGCGCGGCGAGTAGCGCCCCGGCGCGACGGGTGAGGGCGGACGGGCCGGTGGCCGGAGGGATGACGCAGAGCGTGGATCGCAGGGACGGGACGCCGGACGCCGGTGACACCATCGAGATCGGCATCGCGGTCGACATCCCGGAGCCGTGGGGCGGCATGCTCACCCGGCGGCGGGTCGAGGCCGGCGACCCTCGGGTCGTGCCCGCGCACGTGACCCTGCTCGGGCCGACCGAGATCCCGGTGGCGACGCTGCCGGCGGTGGAACGGCACCTCGGGGCGGTCGCCGCCGCCCACCTGCCGTTCACCCTGCACCTGCGGGGCACCGGCACGTTCCGGCCGGTGACCCAGGTCGTCTTCGTGGCGGTGGCCGCCGGGATCAGCGAGTGCGAGCTGCTCGCCGCCGCGATCAGCGCCGCCCCGGAGCTGCACCGCGAGACGCGCTTCCCGTACCACCCGCACGTCACGGTCGCCCAGGACGTCGCGCCGGAGGCGCTGGACAGGGCGTACGAGGACCTGGCCGACTTCTCGGCCATGTTCGAGGTCGAGGCGTTCACCCTCTTCTCGCACAGCGGGCAGACCCGGTGGCAGCCGCGCCGGGACTTCCGGCTGGGCGGCTGAGCGGTCGCCCGAGTGCGCCACGAGCGCCACGGCGCCCACTTCCCCGACGCCGGCCCGCGCAGGACGACCGCCGCCCGGTGCGGGGCGGCGTCCGGTTGCCCGCGCGGGGGCGGGAGATCGGCGAGGATGACGGCGTGAACGTGCTGGGCCGCATCGAGGCGGGCATCGACCGCAGGATCAGCGCCGCGCGCCGCCGGTGGGGCGTCGCGGACCACCTGTGGCGGGCCGGCGTGCTCTACACCGACGTGCTGGGCGGGCGGCTGGCCGCCGCGATCGCCTACTACGGCTTCTTCGCGGTCTTCGCGCTGGCGCTGGTCGGATACTCGATCTTCGGGGCCATCCTGGAGGACAACGACGAGGTCAGCGACGCCGCCGCCGACTTCCTCCGGGAGAACCTGCCGTTCCTCGACCCTGTGCAGATCGCCGACAGCAGCGGCACGGTCGGGGTGGTCGGCCTGATCATCCTGGCGTTCACCGGGATCGGCTGGGTGGAGGCGATCCGCTCCTCCCAGCGGCTCATGTACGGGCTCAACCAGCAACCGGGCAACCTGGTGGTCCGCCGCCTGGTCGACCTGGGCGTGCTGGTGGTCATCTTCGTGCTGCTCGGCGTCTCGGTGGCGGCGGTGGACACCCTGGAGTCGCTGCTGCGCTTCCTGCTGCGCAGCACCGGCTCGGCCGGCCTGACCGCGGTCAGCGCGGTGCTCAGCGTGCTGGTCAACGCGGTGCTGGCCACCCTGCTGCTGGTGGCGGTGCCGAGGCTGCGGATGACCCGGTCCCGGCTGCGCCCCGTGGTGCTGCTGGTGGCGGTCGGCATCACGCTGCTGAACACGGTCGGGCGCTTCTACGTGGTACGCACCGAGCGGAACCCGGCGTACACGGTCGTGGCGGGCGCCGTGGGCCTGCTGCTCTACCTCTACCTGCTCAACCAGCTGGTGCTCTTCGGCGCGGCGCTGGCCGCGACCAGCCCGCGCGGTCGCGTGGTGGATCTGGCGGCGAGCCCGGCACCGGCCGAAACGGACGCGGAGACGGATCCCGGCACCCCGGGCGGGGCCGGATGAGCGGGGGAGCGGGCGTGCGGATCTCGGTCGACCAGGCCTCGGCGGTGCCGCCGTACGAGCAGGTGCGCGGGCAGCTCGCGGAGCTGATCGGGACGGGCCGGCTGGCGGTGGGCACCCGGCTGCCCACCGTCCGGGCGTTCGCGGCCGACCTCGGGCTGGCGGTCAACACCGTGGCGCGGGCCTACCGGGAGCTGGAGGCGGCCGGTCTGCTGGAGACCCGAGGACGGCACGGCACCTTCGTCGCGCCCGGGCGCGACGACGCGACGGACCGGTTGCAGCGGGTCGCGGCCGACTACGCCGCCGAGGCCGCCCGGTTGGGCGTGCCGCCCGCGGCGGCGCTGGCCCTGGTCCGCGCGGCGTTGGACGCGGCCCGACCGGGCTGACGCGCGGCGGAGTCCCGACAGCCACGACGGCGGTGAAATAGGGGCGAATGCCTCCCGGTCCGGGGGCGTGACGGACCATGATGGGCGCGTGGGCGCACTCGTGACACTGGACCTGCCGGACGACTCGCCGATGCTCGGCCTGCCGTGGATCATCACCTTCGGCCCGCTCGGCGACGCCGACGAGTGGGAGCCGGTGGTCTGCGGCCCCTACGAGCGGCCGCACGCCCTCGCGCTGGCCGAGGCGATCGTCGCCGAGGAGCAGCTGATGGCGGTGGTCGAGCCGCTGCTGCCCGCGGTCTCGGCCGAGGAGATCCGGGGCGAGATCGCCGCGGCGCAGGTCGCCGCCGAGGACGAGGCGGCGCAGCTCGACCAGGCCGACCTCTACGGCGACTTCGAGGACACCATCGACGAGGAACTGGAGGCGGCGGCCGAGGAGGCCGACCGGGCGGAGCCGCTGGCCCCGCCCACCGAGGCCGAGCTGCGGGCCGGCTTCGGGCGCATCGCCGCGAAGCTCACCGGCGGCGCCTGAGCCGATCCGGGCGGGCGCATCCAGACGGACGCCGGCGCCGCCGGAGCGGACTCCGATGACGCCGGCGCCACCTCACCCCCCACCACAAGGGGTCGATGGCCCAGTCGCCCGTCGGCGCGGGGCACGACGGACGACCAGGTCGATGACGGGTTACCCGCTCAGCGCCGTTCGAACCAGGCCGCCGCGTCGATTCCGAGCAGATGGCCGGAGCCCTGCCCGGTGAGCGGCTCGCTGGCGGCGATCGGCACGCCGTACCCGTCGATCAGGGCCGGCGCACCGCTGATGTTGACCACGCAGGTCAGCACGGTGTCGCCGGCGGCGCGGCTGAAGGCGAGCACGCCCGGCCCGGCCTCCAACCAGGTGACTCCGCCCGCGTCGGCGGCCAGCGCCGGGTGTTCCCGGCGGATCCGCAGCGCGGCGCGGTAGAGCTCCAGCGTCGAGCCGGGCACGCCGGCCTGGGCGGCGACCGAGAGGCCGCGCCAGGTCGCCGGGGCCGGCAGCCAGCTCAGCTCGCTGCCCTGCGGCCCGAAGCCGTACGGGGCCAGCTCGCCGCTCCACGGGATCGGCACCCGGCAGCCGTCCCGGCTCTCGCCGGTGCGCAGGAACGCCGGGTCCTGGCGCAGCTCGTCCGGCAGGTCGAGCACCTCCGGCAGGCCCAGCTCCTCGCCCTGGTAGATGTAGGCGCAGCCGGGCAGGGCGAGCATCAGCAGGGTGGCGGCCCGCGCCCGGCGCAGCCCCTCGGCGCCGTCGCCGTAGCGGGTGACGTGCCGCTGCTTGTCGTGGTTGGACAGCACCCAGGTGGTGGGCGCGCCGACGATCGTCGACTCGGCGAGCGCGGTGTCGATGACCTTGCGGAACGAGTCGGCCGACCAGGTCGCGTCGAGGAAGTCGAAGCTGAACGCCTGGTGCAGCTCGTCCGGGCCGATGTAGCGGGCGAGGCGCTGCGGGGTCTCGGCCCACGCCTCGGCGACCGCCATCCGGCCGCCCGGGTAGCTGTCCAGGATCGGCCGCCAGGCGCGGTAGATCTCGTGCACCTCGTCCTGGTCGAAGTAGGGGAGCCGGCCCTTGCCGAGCAGCTCCGCCTGGCGCTGACCGGTGGTCATCGAGCTGAACCCGACGTCCGGCAGCCCCTCGGCCTTGATCATGCCGTGCGCCACGTCGATCCGGAAGCCGTCCACGCCGCGGTCGAGCCAGAAGCGCAGGACGCCCTCGAACTCGGCGCGCACCTCGGGGTGGCGCCAGTTCAGGTCCGGCTGGGCCGGGTCGAACAGGTGCAGGTACCACTGGCCGTCGTCGGTGCGCGTCCAGGCGGGGCCGCCGAAGATGCTCTCCCAGTCGTTCGGGGGCAGTTCGCCGTTCTCGCCCGTGCCCTCGGCGAAGAGGTAGCGCGCGCGCTCGGCGGAGCCCGGCCCGGCGGCCAGCGCCGCCTGGAACCACGGGTGCGCGCTGGAGGTGTGGTTGGGCACCAGGTCGACGATGATCCGCAGGCCGAGGGCGTGCGCGTCGGTGATCATGTTGTCGAAGTCGGTGAGGGTGCCGAACATCGGATCGACGTCGCGGTAGTCGGCGACGTCGTACCCGCCGTCGACCATCGGGGAGGTGTAGAAGGGGGTCAGCCAGAGGGCGTCCACCCCGAGGTCGTGCAGGTACGGCAGGCGCTCACGGATGCCCTGGAGGTCGCCGACGCCGTCGCCGTTGGAGTCGGCGAAGCTGCGTACGTACACCTGGTAGACGACCGCGGAGCGCCACCAGTCGTCGTCGGAGGTCAGCGGCGTGGGGTTGCTGACGGTCATCGGTGGCGTTCCCCGTTCTGTGGCGCGGGACGGCGGCACCCGGCGTGGCGCGGGTGCGGGTGCGGTGTCTGAGCAGAATGCCGCCCGTGACTGCAAGAGTCAAGCATTCCTTGCGCAAGAAATGGCGTGGGTCACGGCGCGCGGCGATACTCGACCGCCCGGCCCCTTGCGGGAGCGGGCGGTCAGGCCGGGGCGGCGAGTGCGGGCGGTCAGGCCGGGACGGCGAGCGCGGGCGGGGCCGGGCGCTGCCGCGTCGGGCCGCCAGGGGCCGGCCGCGCGGCGTCGGTGGGCGCGACCGCGGTGGAGCCGCGCACCACCAGTTCCGGGCGGAACACGTACTCGGAGTTCGGGGCGGCGTGCCCGTTGATCTCGTCGACCAGGGCCCGGACGGCGGCGACGGCCATCGCGGCCACCGGCTGCCGCATGGTGGTCAGCGGCGGGTCGGTGAAGGCCATCAGCGGGGAGTCGTCGTAGCCGACCACCGACAGCTCGCCGGGCACCGACATGCCGCGCTGCCGGGCGGCCCGGATCGCGCCGAGCGCCATCAGGTCGGAGCCGCAGACGATGCCGGTGACGCCGCGCTCCAGCAGCCGGGCGGCGGCGGCCTCGCCACCCTCCACACCGAACAGGGAGAGCTCGGCCAACTCGTCGAGGCCGGCCTCGTCGACGCCGACCAGGCGGCTCATCGCGGCCCGGAAGCCGGCGACCCGGCGCTGCACCGGCACGAACCGGTCCGGGCCGGTGATCAGGCCGATGCGGCGGTGCCCGAGCGCCACCAGGTGGGCCACGGCCAGCTCGGTGGCCTCGCCGTCGTCGCAGGAGACGAAGGGCGCGGGGATGCCGGGCGCGTACCCGTTGATCATCACGACGGGCAGCGGGCGGGCGATCAGGGCCCGGTAGCGGTCGTGGTTGGCGGCGGTGTCGGCGTGCAGGCCGGAGACGAAGACTATTCCGGAGACCTGCCGGTCCAGCAGCATCTCGACGTACTCGTCCTCGGTGACCCCGCCGGCCGTCTGGGTGCACAGCACGGGGGTGAAGCCGCTCTGCGCCAGGGTCGACTCGATCACCTGGGCGAAGGCGGGGAAGATCGGGTTGTCGAGTTCGGGGACCACCAGACCCACGAGGCCGGCGCTGCGCTTGCGTAGCCGGGCCGGGCGCTCGTAACCGAGCACATCGAGGGCGGTGAGTACGGCTTGCCGGGTCTCGGGGGCCACTCCCGGGCGGTCGTTGAGCACCCGCGACACCGTGGCCTCGCTGACTTCGGCCTGTAGGGCGATGTCGGACAGTCGAGCGCGCATGGGCGCACTTTAGCTCACGGGCAAGTTCTTGCGTACACTTCTGCAAGCCCTTCCATTCTCTGAAACCTCTTGCTAACGTCCCCGCAACACGCGAGAGCAGCGGCGCAGCACGCCGAGCGCCGGTTGGCAAGAAACTTACAGAGCTTCCACTGGCGGGTCCGCCCTTCCCCCGGCGTGCCGCCATGACGACAGGAGTACCGATGCGCATCCGTACCGCGGGTGTGGTCGCCGTCCTCGGCCTGGCGCTCGCCGCCTCCGGCTGTGGTGGCGACAGCAACGACGAGCCGGCCGCGAACGAGTCCAGCAAGGCCGCCACCGGCGGCAAGCTGGTGATCTGGGCCGACGACAAGCGCGCTGCCGCCCTCAAGCCGTTCGGCGAGAAGTTCGGCAAGGAGAACGGCGTCACGGTCGAGGTCCAGGCCGTCTCCAAGGACCTCCAGACCAACTTCGTCACCGCCTCCCAGCAGGGCAGCGGCCCGGACGTCGTGGTCGGCGCGCACGACTGGATCGGCAACCTGGTGCAGAACGGCGCCATCGACCCGGTCCAGCTCGCCGCCGAGCAGAAGAGCGCCTTCAACGAGACCGCCGTCAAGGCCGTCACGTTCAACGGCCAGCTCTACGGCGTGCCCTACGCCATGGAGAACCTGGCGCTGATCCGCAACACCGAGCTGGCTCCCGAGGCGCCGAAGACCATCGAGGAGCTGGTCGCCACCGGCAAGAAGCTCAAGGCCGAGAAGAAGGCCAGCGAGATCCTCTGCCTCCAGTCCGGCCAGAACGGCGACGCGTACCACATCTACCCGCTCTACACCTCGGCCGGCGGCTACCTCTTCGGCACCGCCGCCAACGGCGACTACGACCCGAAGGACCTGGGCGTGGGCAAGCCGGAGTCGATCGCGGCGTTCCAGAAGATCGCCAAGCTGGGTGAGAAGGGCGAGGGTGCGCTGAAGCGCTCCATCACCGGCGAGAACTCCATCGCCACCTTCACCGGCAAGAAGTGCGCCTTCCTGGTCTCCGGCCCGTGGGCCATCGCCGACGCCAAGAAGGCCAACATCAAGTACGACATCTCCCCGGTCCCCGGCTTCGCCGGCGGCAAGGAGGCCCAGCCGTTCGTGGGCGTCCAGTCCTTCTACGTCGCGGCCAAGGGGCAGAACAAGGCCCTGGCGCAGGAGTTCGTCGCGAACCACGTGACCACCCCGGACCTCGCCATGGCGCTCTACAACGCCGAGCCGCGTCCCCCGGCGCTGACCGCCGCGCTCGACCAGGTCAAGGGCAGCGACCCGGACCTGGCCAAGTTCCAGGAGGCCGGCAAGAACGGCCAGGTGCTCCCGGCGATCCCGGCCATGGCCGCGATCTGGGACCCGTTCGGCAAGGCGGAGGCCGCCATCATCGGCGGCGCCGACCCGGCCAAGACGATCACCGCCGCCGGTAAGACGATCGCCGGCCAGATCAAGTAATGAGCACGCCGTCGTCCGGCCCGGGGACTGCCACGCAGCCCCCGGGCCGGGGGCCCGTACGGTCCGGGTCCCCGCGCACGTCCCGTACCGCGCGGAACCACGCGCCGATCACCCTGACCGGCATGCTGGTCAAGGTGGTCCTGCTCGGCCTCGTGGCCGGGATCGCGGTCTGGGCGGCCTTCCCGCTCATCGAGGCCGAACTCTGGGTCGGGTTGGCGATCCTGCTGGCGACCACCGCCGGCCTCTTCTACCTCTACCTGACCCCCCGGCACATCCCCGTCAAGTACCTGCTCCCGGGCACGCTCTTCCTGGTGGCGTTCCAGATCATTCCGGTGCTCTACACCGCGAGCACCGCCTTCACGAACTTCGGCGACGGCCACCGGGGCAGCAAGGACGACGCCATCGTCGCCATCCAGAGCGGCTCGGTGACGCAGGTCCCCGGCTCGGTCCAGTACCCGCTGACCGTCGCCACGAAGGGCGACCCGGCCACCGGCACGCTGGTCTTCCTGGTCACCGACCCGCAGACGAACACCGTCTCCGTCGGCGACACCGAGGGCCTGCGCCCGCTCGACGCCGGCAGCGTCACCGTCGCGCCGGGCGGCAAGGTCACCGCCGCCGACGGCTACCAGATCCTCAACTTCGGCGAGGCCAGCACGCGGAGCAAGGACATCACCGACCTGGTGGTGCCGACCTCCGGGGGCGCGCTGCGCTCGTCCGGCCTGTCGCGCGCCTACGAGGGCAAGGCGGTCCGGGCGTACGACGCGGGCTGCGACTGCATCCGCGACAGCGAGACCGGTAAGACCTGGACCGCCGACGGGAAGGTCGGCTCCTTCGTCGCCGCGGACGGCGAGACGCTGGCCCAGGGCTGGCAGGTCAACGTCGGGCTGCGCAACTTCGCCGACGTGCTCACCGACCCGGCCATCTCCGGCCCGTTCTTCAGCACGCTGATCTGGAACTTCGCCTTCGCGCTCGGTTCCACCGGCTTCACGTTCCTGCTCGGCATGGGCATCGCGCTGGCGCTGCACTCGCCCCGCATGCGGGGCACGAACTTCTACCGGGTGCTGCTGATCCTGCCCTACGCCATGCCGTCGTTCGCGATGCTGCTGGTCTGGCGGGACATGTTCAACACCGACTTCGGCCTGATCAACAACCTGTTCGGGCTCGGGGTGGACTGGTTCGGCGAGACCTGGTCGGCCCGGCTCGCGGTGCTGCTGGTGCAGCTCTGGCTCGGCTACCCGTACATGTTCCTGGTGACGACCGGCGCGTTGCAGGCCATCCCACGCGAGCTGACCGAGGCCACCTCGGTCGACGGGGCGTCGCCGTTCCAGTCGTTCCGCGCGGTGACCATGCCGCTGCTGCTGGTGGCGATCTCGCCGCTGCTGATCGCGTCCTTCGCGTACAACTTCAACAACTTCAACGCGATCCAGTTCGTCACCGAGGGCGGACCGTTCCCGGCGGACAACCCGACGGCCGGCGCCACCGACCTGCTGATCACCTACACCTACCGGCTGGCCTTCGGCGCCCAGGGCGCCGAGTACGGACTGGCCGCCGCTGTCTCGATCTTCATCTTCGCGATCGTGGCGACGGTGTCGGCGATCAGCTTCTCCCGGACCCGCAAGCAGGAGGAGGTGTACTCGTGAGCACCCGCACCGAAGCGCCCGTCGCCAACCGCAACGCGACCGGACGGCGGAACCGCTGGTTCGCCCAGGTGGGATGGCGGCACCTGGTCGGCATCCTGGCGGTGGCGTTCAGCCTCTTTCCGATCCTGTTCGTCGTCTCGGCAGCGCTCAACCCGCTCGGCACGCTCTCCTCCACGGAGCTGGTGCCGACCGGTGCCTCGCTGGAGAACTTCACCAACCTCTTCGAGCGGACCGCCTTCGGTCGCTGGTTCCTCAACTCGCTGCTCCTGGCGGGGGTGGCCAGCTTCGCGTCGATCTTCCTGTCGGCGCTGGCGGCGTACGCCTTCTCCCGGATGCGCTTCGCCGGCCGCCGCGTCGGGCTGCTCTCCCTGCTGCTGATCCAGATGTTCCCGCAGTTCCTGGCGATCGTGGCGATCTTCCTGATCTTCACGAAGGTCACCGAACTGTGGCCGGTGATCGGCTTCAACACCCCGTGGGGTCTCTTCCTGCTCTACATGGGTGCCGCCCTCGGCGCGAACACCTGGCTGATGAAGGGCTTCTTCGACACGCTGCCGAAGGAGCTGGACGAGTCCGCCACCATGGACGGCGCCTCGCACGCCCAGATCTTCTTCCGGATCATGCTGCCGCTGGTGGCGCCGATCCTGGCGGTGACCGGCCTGCTCGCCTTCATCGGTTCGATCAACGAGTTCGTGATCGCCAACGTGTTCCTCACGAACACCAACTCGAAGACCCTCGCGGTCGGCATGTTCGGGCTGGTGGCCGGCGAACGCAACAACAACTTCGGGATCTTCGCGGCGGGCACCCTGCTCACCGCCATCCCGACGGTGCTGGTGTTCCAACTCCTCCAGCGCTACATCGTCAACGGCCTCACGGCCGGGGCGGTCAAGGGATAAACCGGATAGGTGGTCGCTCCTCGCCGAGGTCGAGGCGAGGGGTGCCGCTCCGTCGCGACCAGCCGGGTCCACCGGCCGTTCCGCGACACGCAGAGCTGCGGCAAGGGCGTCGGCGTCCGACGTACACCGGAGCAGTCACGGATCGACCGCCGCGGTCGGGGAACCGGCCGCGGCGGGAGACCCATTTCTCTCCCCGTCCGTCCGACGCGAAAGGCACCACCATGTCCCTGTTGCCGCACCACGACGGCTCCGCCCTGTACGTCCCCGAGCAGGAGCCCGCCCTCGGCGACGTCGTCGACGTCTTCGTCCGGATGCCGGCCGGCGCCGACGTCCGGCAGGTGCACGTGCGCACCACCGGCGACGGCGAGCCCCGGTTCACCGAGGCGGTCGTCGACCGCACCGACGGCGCCGATGTCTGGTGGCGGGTGCCCGTCGAGGCCCGCAACCCGGTCAGCAACTACCGGTTCATGCTCACCGGCAGCCGCGGCAGCCGCTGGCTGAACGCCGCCGGCGTGGTGGGCCACGACGTGCCCGACAACGGCGACTTCAAGCTGGTCACGCACGCCCCGCCGCCCGCCTGGGCCCGCGACGCGGTGATCTACCAGATCTTCCCGGACCGGTTCGCCCGCTCCGCCGCCGCCGAGGTCCGCGAGCTGCCGGACTGGGCGATCCCCTGCGACTGGGACACCCCGGTGATCGGGCGCGGGCCCGAGACGCCCCGGCAGTTCTACGGCGGCGACCTGGACGGCGTCGCCGAGCGGCTGGACCACCTGGACCGCCTCGGGGTGAACACCGTCTACCTGACCCCGGTCTTCCCGGCCCGCTCCAACCACCGCTACGACGCCGCCAGCTTCGACACCGTCGACCCGCTGCTCGGCGGGGACGCCGCCCTGGCCCGCCTCGCCGACGCCGTACGCGCCCGGGGCTGGCGGCTGCTCGGCGACATCACCAGCAACCACACCGGCGACACGCACGAGTGGTTCACCAGGGCCGCCTCCGACGTGTCCGCGCCCGAGCGGGGGCTGTACTACTTCGACGAGGTGACCGGGGACTACGAGTCCTGGAACGGGGTCAAGTCGCTGCCGAAGCTGAACTGGGGCAGCGCCGAGCTGCGCCGGCGCTTCGCCACCGCCGACGACTCGCTGCTGCGCCGCTGGCTGCGCCCGCCGTACGGGCTGGACGGCTGGCGGGTGGACGTGGCGAACATGACCGGGCGGCGGGGCGCCGACGCGTACACGCACGAGGTGGCGGCACTGCTGCGCGAGGTGGTCGCCCGGACCCGGGCCGACGCCCTGCTGATGGCCGAGCACGGCCACGACCACACCGGCGATCTCGACCGCGACGGCTGGCACGGCACGATGAACTACGTCGGCTTCACCGACCCGGTCTGGTCCTGGCTGCGGCACGGCGGCCAGCCCGTACCGAACTTCCTCGGCACGCCGGGCGGGGTGGTGCGCCGGGACGCGGACGCGGTGCTCGCCACCATGGACGCCTACCGCTCGCTGGTCTCCTGGCGGTCGTACACCCACTCGTGGCAGCTGCTCGGGTCGCACGACTCCGCCCGGATCCGCACCGTGGTCGGCGACGCCGCGCGGCAGGAGGTGGCCGCCGGCCTGCTCGCCACCATGCCCGGCACCCCGATGATCTTCGCGGGCGACGAGCTGGGCCTGACGGGCAGCAACGGCGAGGGCTCGCGTACGCCGATGCCGTGGCACCGGCCGGAGAGCTGGGACGCCGCGACGTTCGCCGCGTACCGCGCCCTGGTCGCGCTGCGCCGCGCGGAGCCCGCGCTGCGCCACGGCGGCCTGCGCTGGCTGCGCGCCGACGCGGACACCCTGGTCTTCCTGCGCGAGGCCCCGACCGGCACGGTGCTGGTGCTGGCCCGCCGCGCCGCCGGCGAGCCGCTGCGCCTGACCGGGCTGGGTCCGGCCGAGAACGTGTACGGCGGCGCCCCCGCCCTGCGCCCCGACGCCGACGGCGCGGTCACCCTCCCGGCGGACGGCCCCACCTTCCAGGCATGGCGGCTGCCCTGACCCCCTACCGCCCCGCTACTACAATCCGTCGTTGATGGGGGAGGATGGTGGGCGTGGAAGCTCTGAGACTGATACTTCGCTACGTCCATTTGATCGGTTTCGCCCTGCTGCTCGGCGGCGCGATCGTCCAGTACATCAGCGGGAAGCTGCGGATCAACCCGGCCATGCTCTGGGGGTCCGTGATCATGCTGGCGACCGGGATCGGCCTCTCGGCGCCGCTGCGTGACGGCGACGAGCCGGCCCCCGCGAAACTTGTTACCAAGTTGGTGCTCGCCATACTGATCTTTGTCATGGTCTTCTTTTCCCGGAAGCGCGACGTGGTCAACCGTGGGCACTTCCTGGCAATCGTCGGGTTGACCCTGGTCAACGCGGCGGTGGCCGTCTTCTGGCGGTAACGTCACCGGCAGGGGACGACGCGCAGAACCGGACGTTCCGCGACGCCCCGCCGCGCACTCACCAGCACTGAGAGTGATCTGCCCCACCTAAGGGTTACGTAGGGGTAACAGGCGCTCAACAGTCGTGCACGATTGTCGGCCGGTGGGTGGGCGCGGGCGTACGCTCCCGTCCGTAACGTGGGACGCCGGCGGCGCAGCGCAGGCCGGCTCAAAGGGCTGCCACCGTGCAGGACGCGGTGTGCAATGGGAAGGAGACGTCTTGCGCTCTGTGCGTGGGATGCGGATTGCCTCCGTCTTCGCGATGGGTGGGCTCGTGCTGAGTGCCGCCGCGTGTGGCGAGGCTCCCGAAGAGAACAACAACGCCGGCAGTGGCGACAAGAAGTACAGCGCCTGCATGGTGACCGACGTCGGCGGCATCGACGACAAGTCGTTCAACACCTCCGCCTGGAAGGGTCTGGAGGAGGCGAAGAAGGCCAACGACAAGATCGACATCAAGTACGTCGCGTCGAAGGCCGAGGCGGACTACGAGGTCAACCTAACCCAGTACGTCAACCAGAAGTGCGACTTCATCCTGGCCGTCGGCGGCCTGATGGGTGACGCCACCTCCAAGATCGCCAAGGCGAACCCGAACCAGCAGTTCGGCATCGTCGACGCGAAGGTCCCGGAGACCAACGTCTTCCCGATGCAGTTCGACACCGCCCAGGCCGGCTTCCTCGCCGGTTACCTGGCCGCCGGCATGACCAAGAGCGGCACGGTGGGCACCTACGGCGGCCTGCCGATCCCGCCGGTCACCATCTTCATGGACGGCTACGCGGACGGCGTCGCGCACTACAACAAGACCAAGAGCAAGAGCGTGAAGGTCGTCGGCTGGGACAAGGCCACCCAGAAGGGCTCCTTCACCAACGACTTCGTCAAGCAGGACGAGGGCAAGAAGGTCAGCGACGCGCTGGTCGCCCAGGGCGCCGACATCGTCATGCCGGTCGCCGGCGGCGCGGGCCTCGGCACCACCGGCGCCGCGAAGGCGTCGGGCGGCAAGTACAACACCATCTGGGTGGACGTCGACGGCTGCGAGAGCACCCAGGACTGCGCGGCGATCATCACCACCGTCGAGAAGAACATCCCGGACGCCGTCAAGGAGGCCGTCGTCAAGGCCGCCGGCGGCGAGAAGCTGTCGGCCACCCCGGGCTACCTCGGCAACCTGTCCAACAACGGCGTCGGGCTCGCCCCGTACCACGAGTTCGACAGCAAGGTCCCGGCCGAGCTGAAGGCCGAGATCGACAAGCTGAAGGCGGACATCGCCGCCGGCACCGTCACCGTCACCTCCGCGGCCCAGCCGAAGTGAGGCTCCGCCGGCAGCCCGTGGTGAGACGATCACCCCGGTAGGCCGGCGGGCGGTACAGCACGACGATCCGGCCGCCCCGGCGTCGTGGGGGAATCCACCCCACGGCGCCGGGGCGGCCGATCCGCTCCAACCCGACGACGGCCCCGCGCCGCGAGCGGTCCACCGGCAGCTACGCTGCACCATCGCTTCGCACTCCAGGAGGTTGCGCTGAGACTCGAACTGCGCGGCATCACCAAGCGGTTCGGTGATCTGGTCGCCAACGATCACATCGACCTGACGGTGGAGCCTGGAGAGATCCACGCCCTGCTCGGCGAGAACGGCGCCGGCAAGTCGACCCTGATGAACGTGCTCTACGGGCTCTACCAGCCCGACGAGGGCGAGATCCTGGTCGACGGCGCGCCGCTGAAGCTGCGGGGGCCGTCCGACGCGATCGGTGCCGGGATCGGCATGGTGCACCAGCACTTCATGCTGGTGCCCGTCTTCACCGTCACCGAGAACATCATGCTCGGCGCCGAGCAGGTCCGGGGCGGCATCGCCGGCTTCCTGGACCGGCGGCGGGCCCGGCGCGAGGTCGCCGAGGTCTCCGAGCGGTACAACCTGCGGGTCGACCCGGACGCGGTGATCGAGGACCTGCCGGTCGGCATCCAGCAGCGGGTGGAGATCGTCAAGGCGCTCACCCGCGACGTCGACCTGCTCATCCTCGACGAGCCGACGGCCGTGCTCACGCCGCAGGAGACCGAGGAACTGCTCACCGTGATGCGGTCGCTCAAGGCCGCCGGCAAGTCGATCGTCTTCATCACCCACAAGCTGGGCGAGGTCAAGGCCATCGCCGACCGGATCACCGTGATCCGGCGGGGGAAGACCGTCGGCACGGCCTCCCCCGAGGCGAGCCGGGACGAGCTGGCCGCGCTGATGGTCGGCCGCAGCGTCCGGCTCACCGTGGACAAGGAGACCGCCACCCCCGGCAAGCCGGTCCTGGAGGTCTCCGGCCTGGTCGTCGACGACGACCGGCAGATCCGGGCGGTCGACGGGGTCGACCTGACCGTACGCGCGGGCGAGGTGCTCGGGATCGCGGGCGTGCAGGGCAACGGCCAGACCGAGCTGATCGAGGCGATCATGGGGCTGCGCCCGACGCTCGCCGGCACGGTCACCCTCGACGGGCAGCGGGTCAACGGCTGGTCGACCAAGAAGGTGCTGCGCGCCGGCGTCGGCTACGTGCCGGAGGACCGCAGCGTCGACGGCGTCGTGAAGGAGTTCTCCGTCGCGGAGAACCTGGTGCTCGACATCTACGACCGGCCGCCCTTCGGCAGGGGCCTGGCGCTGAAGCCGGACGCCATCGCCAAGTCGGCGAAGGAGCGGATCGCGCAGTTCGACGTGCGCACCTCCTCGGCCGACGCCCCCGTCGGCACCCTCTCCGGCGGCAACCAGCAGAAGGTGATCGTGGCCCGGGAGCTGTCCCGGCCGCTGAAGCTCTTCATCGCCGCCCAGCCGACCCGCGGCGTCGACGTCGGGTCGATCGAGTTCATCCACAGCCAGGTCATCCGGGAACGGGACGTCGGCACCGCCGTCATGGTGGTCTCCAGCGAGCTCGACGAGGTGATCGGCCTGGCCGACCGGATCGCGGTCATGTACCGCGGCCGGATCATCGGCATCGTCGGCCCGGACACCCCCCGCGAGGAGATCGGCCTGCTGATGGCCGGCATCACCCCCGACGCGGCGCCCGCCGCCGCGACCGGCACGACCCCGGCCGACGGCGGCGCGGCGGCCCCCGCCGCCGAGGGCCCTGGTAGCAAGGACGAGGCATGACGAACCCGAACCCCGGGTCGGGCTCCCCGGGCAACCCGAACCCCCCGTCGGGCTCCCCGGACAAGGAGCCGGCGACCGAGGCGCAGGCCGCGCAGACCGCGCTCGGCAACACCGAGCGCGCCGGTACGGCCACCTCCCCGAAGGTCCCGGCCCCGGAGGCGAAGCCCTCGCTGGGCCGGCTGTTCCTGGACAACCTCTGGGCGGCGAACACCTTCACGGTGACCCTGCTGTCGCTGGTGCTGGCGATGGTCGTCGGCGCGATCCTGATGATCGTGTCCGACCCCGAGGTGCTCGCCACCTACAGCTACATCACGGCCCGCCCGGCCGACGCGCTCAACGCGAGCTGGACGCTGGTCAGCGAGGCGTACGGCAACCTGTTCAAGGGCGCGGTCTTCGACCCGGAGGCGGTCGGCTTCCAGGCGGTGATGAGCCCGATCTCGGAGACGCTCACCTACACCGCGCCGCTGGTCTTCACCGGCCTGTCGGTGGCGCTGGCCTTCCGGGGCGGCCTGTTCAACATCGGCGCCCAGGGCCAGGCCACCATGGGCGTGATCCTGGCCGCGCTGGCGGGCTTCCTGCTGCCGCTGCCGCCCGGCCTGCACCTGCTCGTCGCGGTGCTCGCCGGCGCGCTCGGCGGGGCGATCTGGGGCTTCATCCCGGGCATCCTCAAGGCGCGCACCGGCGCCCACGAGGTGATCAACACGATCATGCTCAACTACGTCGCCACGTACTTCCTGACCTGGATCATCGTGCAGAACGGCGTCCAGGACCCGAACCGTACGGACGCGATCAGCAAGCCGGTCGACGGCTCGGCCCAGCTGCCCCGGCTGCTCGGCGACGGGCTGCGGGTGCACGCCGGCATCATCCTGGCGGTGCTGGCCACCTGGGCGGTGTGGTGGCTGCTCAACCGCTCCACGCTCGGCTTCGAGCTGCGCGCCGTCGGCGCCAACCCCGACGCCGCCCGGACCGCCGGCATCAGCGTCACCCGGACGTACGTCCTGATCATGGTCTTCGCCGGGATCCTGGCCGGCCTCGGCGGCTCCAACATGGTGCTCGGCTCCACCGCCAGCGCGCTGACCCCGCTGGTGGTCGCCCAGATCGGCTTCGACGGCATCCTCGTGGCGCTGCTCGGCCGCGTGAAGCCGTGGGGCGTCGCGCTGGCCGCACTGCTCTTCGGCGCGCTCCAGGCCGGCGGCAACCGGATGCAGTCCTACTCGGGGATCTCGCTGGAGCTGGTCACCGTGCTCCAGGCGCTGATCGTCATCTTCATCGCCGCGCCGGCCCTGGTGAAGGCGATCTTCCAGCTCCGGGCCGCCCGTGCCGCCCGGTTGCAGACGAGCCTGGCGAAGGGCTGGTAACTCATGTCCACCATGGCTGTCGAAGACGTCGCGGTCGCCCCCGTCGACCAGGGATTCTGGACCCGTACCCGCAAGGTCGGCGCCGTGCTGCTCGCACTCGGCCTGCTGGCGACGGTGCTGTTCGGGGCGCTCGCCACCGGCGAGCAGGCCCGCTTCACCCTCAGCGAGGACGCCGCCGGCGCCGCGCTCGAGATCCACGGCACCCTCGGCG
This sequence comes from Micromonospora reichwaldensis, assembly GCF_031845925.1. Classification (NCBI taxonomy): domain Bacteria; kingdom Bacillati; phylum Actinomycetota; class Actinomycetes; order Micromonosporales; family Micromonosporaceae; genus Micromonospora; species Micromonospora reichwaldensis. The sequence continues at coordinate 51,215 of NZ_JAVRFL010000031.1, forward strand.
CGATCCTCTTCGGCCTCGTCGCGGTCGCCGCCGGCGTCGCGATGCTCGCCGGGCTGCCGAAGCGCTGGTTCACCCTCGTGCTCGGCGTCGGCCTGGTCGGCTTCGTGCTGTCGTTCCTCTGCTGGCAGGTCTCCGACGCGCCGGCCGGGCAGAACTTCATGCCGCTGGTCAACATCCTCCGGGGCACCTTCATCCTGGCCCTGCCGCTGGTCTTCGGCGCGCTCGCCGGCGTGCTCTGCGAGCGCTCCGGCGTGGTCAACGTGGCCATCGAGGGGCAGCTGCTGATGGGCGCCTTCAGCGGCGCGCTCTTCGGCAGCCTCTCCGGCAGCGTCTGGGTCGGCCTGGTCGCGGCGGCGATCGGCGGCGCGTTCATCTCGCTGCTGCTGGCCGTCTTCTCGATCCGCTACCTGGTCGACCAGGTCGTCATGGGCATCGTGCTCAACCTGCTGGCCGTCGGCGTCACCGGCTTCCTCTACGAGCGGCTGATGCAGACCAACGCGCAGAAGTACAACAGCGCCCCCCGGTTCGGCAACTGGGAGATCCCGCTGCTGTCGGACATCCCGCTGCTCGGCCCGGCCCTGTTCCGGGGCAACATCTTCCTCTACCTCGGCCTGCTGCTGGTGCTGGTCATCCACATCGCGCTGTTCCGCACCCGCTGGGGCCTGCGTACCCGCTCGGTCGGCGAGCACCCCACCGCCGCCGACACGCTGGGCGTCAAGGTGCTCGGGCTGCGCTACCGCAACGTGCTGCTCGCCGGGGTGGTCGCCGGCATCGGCGGCGCGTCCTACACGCTGGCGCTCTACTCGTTCACCAAGAACATGATCGGCGGTAAGGGCTTCATCGCCCTGGCCGCGCTCATCTTCGGCCGGTGGAGCCCCACGGGGGCGCTGCTCGCGGCGCTCTTCTTCGGCTTCGCCGACCAGCTCGCCACCTACCTGGGCGCCATCAACAGCGTGATCCCGAACCAGTTCCTGGCCATGCTGCCCTACCTGGCGACGATCCTGGCGGTGGCCGGGCTCGTCGGTCGGGTCCGGGCGCCGGCCGCCGACGGCAAGCCGTACATCAAGGGCTGACGGGGGAGTAACACATGGAGATCGACTGGGAGCGGCTGCGGGCCGCCGCCACCGAGGTGATGCGGCACGCGTACGTGCCGTACTCGAAGTTCCCGGTCGGGGCGGCCGCGCTGGTCGACGACGGCCGGGTGGTGGTCGGCTGCAACGTGGAGAACGCCGCCTACGGCGTGGTGCTCTGCGCCGAGTGCGGGGTGGTCTCCTCGCTGCACGCCACCGGCGGCGGCCGGATCGTGGCCCTGTCCTGCGTCGACGCCACCGGCGAGCCGCTGATGCCGTGCGGCCGGTGCCGCCAGCTGCTCTGGGAGCAGGGCGGCCCGGAGTGCCTCATCGAGGCGAGGGGCGGCCCGCTGCGGATGGCCGAGCTGCTGCCGCACGCCTTCGACGTGACCGACCTGGAGGCCGTGACGGGGGAGGCCCCGGTGCCCGTGGTGCCGGAGCGGCTGGCCGCCTGGCGCGGGCGCGGCACGGTCTTCGTGCACCCCGACCTCTCCGCCGGCCAGCAGGTCTGGACCGCCTACTGGGAGCGGTCCGCGGGCGACGACGACGGCGCCGAGACCGGCGTGCTGGAGGAGGGCCCGAGCTGGGACGAGCCGGCGGAGGCGATCACCTGGGGCCTCGCCCGTACGCCCCGGGTGGTGGTCGTGGACGCCTCGGGGGCGATCTTCTGGGCCGGCGAGGGTGAGCCGCCGATGGAGATCCCGGTTCGCTGGGGTTGAGCTTTGGGGCTCGGGCCGCGTGCCGGTATCTGCATACGACTAGGAAGATCTTTTCTGATGAGTGGTTTTGCGGCGGTTGATGTCATTCGGGTCAAGCGGGACGGGGGGGTGCTCTCCGACGCGCAGATCGACTGGGTGGTGGACGCGTACACCCGGGGGGTGGTCGCCGACGAGCAGATGTCGGCGCTGGCCATGGCGATCCTGCTGCGCGGCATGACCGGGCCGGAGATCGCCCGGTGGACCGCCGCGATGATCGCCAGCGGGGAGCGGCTCGACCTCTCCGCCGTCGACCGGCCGACCGTCGACAAGCACTCGACCGGCGGCGTCGGTGACAAGATCACCCTGCCGCTCACCCCGCTGGTCGCCGCGTGTGGCGCCGCCGTGCCGCAGCTCAGCGGCCGGGGCCTCGGGCACACCGGCGGCACGCTGGACAAGCTGGAGTCGATCCCGGGCTGGCGGGCGGCGCTGGGCAACGACGAGTTCACCGCCCAGCTCCGGGACGTCGGCGCGGTGATCTGCGCAGCCGGCGCGGGGCTCGCGCCCGCCGACCGCAAGCTGTACGCGCTGCGCGACGTGACCGGGACCGTCGAGGCCATCCCGCTGATCGCCAGCTCGATCATGAGCAAGAAGATCGCGGAGGGCACCGGCGCGCTGGTGCTCGACGTGAAGGTCGGCTCGGGCGCGTTCATGAAGTCCGTCGAGCAGGCCCGCGAGCTGGCCCGGACGATGGTCGAGCTGGGTGGCGCGCACGGCGTACGGACGGTCGCCCTGCTCACCGACATGTCCACCCCCTTGGGCCTGGCCATCGGCAACGCCGTCGAGGTGACCGAGTCCGTCGAGGTGCTCGCCGGGGGCGGTCCCGCCGACGTGGTCGAGCTGACCCTGGCGCTGGCCCGCGAGATGCTCGACGCGGCCGGGCTGCCGGACGTCGACCCGGCGGCGGCCCTGCGCGACGGCCGGGCGATGGACTCGTGGCGGGCGATGATCCGCGCCCAGGGCGGCGACCCGGACGCCCCGATGCCGACCGCGAACGAGGTCGAGGTGGTCCGCGCGGACACGGACGGCTTCGTCGCGGCGATCGACGCGTACGACATGGGGGTGGCGGCCTGGCGGCTCGGCGCCGGACGGGCCCGCAAGGAGGACCCGGTCAGCGTGCCGGCGGGGGTCGTGCTGCACCGGCGTCCGGGCGACCCGGTGCGGGCGGGCGACGTCCTCTTCGAACTGCGGGCGGAGGATGCCGCCCGGATCCCGGCGGCCCGGGACGACGCCGCGCGGGCGGTACGGATCGCGCCGACCGCGCCCGCCGCGACGCCGCTGGTCATCGAGCGGATCGGCTGAGCGCGGCGGTCCCCGGGGCGGCATGGTGCCGGCCCGCTCGGACCGCTATCCTCCCTGGCCAGGGGGGACAACCGGCGCCGAGTCGTCGCGAGCAGACAGGAATTTTCGCCGTGACCGTACCTGCCCCCGATCCACGGGAGGTGCGTGAGGCGAGCCTGGACGAGCTGTCCCGGCTGGGCCTCCCGCTGCCGCCCGCCCAGTTCCCGCTCGTGTGGGAGCCCGGCGACCAGATCGAGCTCCGTCCCACCGTGGAGATCGAGGCCCGCATCGCGGTGCTGCACCTGATCCTGGCCCGCTGCTTCGGGATGCCGCCGCAGTCGGCGATGAGCTGGCTGCTCGCCTCGCACCTGGTCGAGATGGTCACGCCGCCGGAGTTCCAGTTCGTGACCGGCGGCAAGGGCGACCACCGGTCGTTCGTGCTGCACCACGACGCGCTCTTCGCGCTGGCCTGGGTGCTCGGCCTGGCCAAGCAGCTCGACCCGACGCTGCCGGTCGACGAGCGGCTGGTGGAGCGGATGCCGCACATCCACGACGGGGAGACCTTCGGCCACTGGCGGGCCCGGATCCTCACCGCCCCGCAGCACCCCGCCGACGCGGCCGCCCTGCTGGACCTGCACTACTGCCTGGACTGGGCCTACCTGGAGACGGAACGGGCCGGCCGTACGCCGCCGGGGCTGGTGGACGCGAACGCCATCGGCCAGCGCCGGTGGGCCCTGGAGTGGGCGGTGATGCTGCGCGGGCCGTACCACGACGAGCCCCCGGGCTGGGAAGAGGTCGACCTCTCCACCTGACGCGGCCTGCGTGAGGTGTTAGGAAGGGCACCTTCCTATCGCCTGAGGTAGAGGAAGGGCCCCCTCCTTACACCTCGGTCGGGTGCCAGACCGTCAGGCGTACCGCGACCGTCACCCGGACCGGCTCGGCGAGGGCGGTGACCCGGGCGGCGAGCCCGGCCGGGTCGGTGTGCCAGGCGCTGGGGCCCATCCCGACCAGCGTCGCGACCTCCGGGCCGGTCAGCGCCAGCTCCCGCCGGTGCAGGGTGGCCGCCGCCGGGGTGAAGTGCCCGCCCAGGCTCTCGGCGACCCGGTCCGCCTTGGCCGGGTCCACCCGCAGCAGGCCGAGGGCGCCGACCAGTTCGGTCAGGTGGTCCTCGGCCGGCGTGACCACCAGCAGGGCGCCGGCCGGGTCGAGGACCCGGTGGAACTCCGCGCCGTTGCGCGGCGCGAAGACGTTCAGCAGCACGGCCGCGCCGGCGTCGGCCAGGGGGAGTCGCTGCCAGGTGTCGGCGAGCGCCGCCGCCGCGCGCGGGTGCGCCCGGGCGGCCCGGCGCAGCGCCGGCTTCGACACGTCCAGGGCGAGACCCGCCGCGTCCGGCAGCGCCGCCAGCACCGCCGCGAGGTGCCGGCCCGTCCCTGCCCCGGCGTCCACCACCAGGGGGTACGCCCCGTCGGCGCGGTCCACGGCCGCCGTCGCGGCGGCGGCGAGGGCGGTCGAGATCAGGTCGTAGTGGCCGGCGGCGAGGAAGTCGGCGCGGGCGGCCACCATCTCGGCGGTGTCCCCGGCGTGCGGGGCGCGGCCGGCGAGCAGGTTGACGTAGCCCTGGCGGGCCACGTCGAAGCTGTGCCGGCGCGGGCAGCGCAGCGCGTGGGCGCCGCCGGTGGCGACCTCGGTCAGCGGCTCGGCGCAGACCGGGCAGCGGAGCCGGTCCACGATGCGGGGGTCCACCGGCTCATTCTCCGGGTCGGGTGAGGTGGTCGACCACCCGGTGGGTGAGCGCGTCCAGCGCGGCGACCTCGTCGGGGGTCAGCAGGTCGATGAGGTGCCGACGGACGGCCGCCACGTGACCGGGGGCGGCGGCCTCGATGGCGCGCCGGCCCTCGGCGGTGAGTACCACGACGGCCCCGCGCCCGTCCGAGGCGCACTCCTCGCGGGCGACGAGGCCGCGCTGCTGCATGCGGGTGAGGTGGTGGGAGAGCCGGCTGCGCGACCAGAGCATCCGGTCGGCCAGCTCGCTGAGCCGCAGCCGCTGGTCGGGTGTCTCCGAGAGGTCGGAGAGCACGTCGTAGTCGGGCTCGGAGAGCCCGGCGTCACGCATCAGCTCGCGGGCCAGCTCCAGGTCGAGCAGGCGGCGCATCCGCCGGTAGCCCCGCCAGGCGCGCTGCTCGCGCTCGTCCAGCCAGCGTGGTTCTGCCATGCCGCTCATCCTAGCCATCTGGTTGACATGTCATCAACCCGCCTCCTAGGGTGAGTGACATGTCAACCAGATTGCCGGGCCGGCTGGCCCGCCTGCTGAGCGGCCTCGTGCTGTTCGGCGTCAGCGTGGCCCTGATGGTCCGCGCCGACCTGGGCCTCGCGTCCTGGGACGTGCTGCACCAGGGCCTCGCCGCGCGCACCGGGCTCCCTCTCGGGCAGGTGGTGAATCTGGTCGCCCTCGCCGTGCTGCTGCTCTGGATCCCGCTCCGGCAGCGCCCCGGCGTCGGCACCGTCGCGAACGCGGTGGTGGTCGGCGTCGCGGCCGACGTCGCGCTCGCCGTCCTGCCGCCCGTGGCCCCGGTCGCCGGTCGGGTCGGCCTGCTGGTCGTCGGCATCCTGCTCAACGGGCTCGCCACGGCCCTCTACCTCGGGGCCCGCCTCGGTCCCGGGCCGCGCGACGGCCTGATGACCGGGCTGGCCGCCCGCGGCCTGCCGATCGGGCGGGTACGCACGGCCATCGAGCTCGGCGTGCTCGCCCTCGGCTGGGCGCTCGGCGGCACCGTCGGCCCCGGGACCCTCCTCTTCGCCGTCAGCATCGGCCCGCTGGCGGGGCACCTCATCCCGAAGTTCACCGTGCCGGCCCCGGGCCGGCCCGTCACCACAGGAGCGACCTCGCCATGCCCCGCCTGACCGTCATCGTCGCCAGCACCCGGCCCGGCCGCGTGGGCCGCCGGATCGGCGACTGGTTCACCACCCTCGCCACCGCGTACGACGCCTTCGACGACGTACACCTCGTCGACCTCGCCGAGGTGGGCCTGCCCTTCCACGACGAGCCGCACCACCCCTCCGAGGGCCGCTACCTGCACCGGCACACCCGGGAGTGGAGCGCCACCGTCGCCGCCTCCGACGCCTTCGTCCTCGTCATGCCGGAGTACAACTACGGCTTCAGCGCGCCGTTGAAGAACGCGATCGACTACCTCTACACGGAGTGGCAGTACAAGCCCGTCGGCTTCGTCAGCTACGGCATGACCTCCGGCGGCCTGCGCGCGGTCCAGATGATCAAGCAGGTGGTGACCACCCTCAAGATGATGCCGGCCAACGAGGCGGTGACCGTGTTCCTGCGGCAGGCGCTCGACGACACGGGGGAACTCGTGCCGGACCCGGGGCGCGACGCCGCCGCCACGGTGCTGCTCGACGAGCTGGCCCGGCTCACCGCCGCCCTCGCCCCGCTGCGGGTGACGGCGTGAGCGCCCGGCTGTGGGAGCTGTTCGGCGAGCGCGGCCGGGGCGTGCTGGTGACCCTGCGCCGCGACGGGCGGCCCCAACTGTCCAACCTCGACTTCCTCGCCGAGCCCGGCCTGATCCGCTGCTCCACCACCGACGGCCGGGCCAAGGTGCGCAACCTGCGCCGCGACCCGCGGGCCAGCCTGCACGTCACCACCGCCGACGGCGGGGCCTACGCGGTCGCGGAGGGCGTGGTCACGCTCACCCCGCCCGCGGCGGCGCCCGGTGACGCCACCGTCGAGGAACTGGTCGAGGTCTACCGGCGCATCCGCGGCGAGCACCCCGACTGGGCGGACTACCGGGCGGCCATGGTCGCCGACGGCCGGCTGGTGCTCCGGCTCGCCGTCGAGCGGCTGTACGGCTGGCGCCCCTGACCGGATCCCGGCCGGTCCCGTCGGCCGGTTCCCGCGCGGCCGACTAGGGTCTGAGCATGGTCGCGACAATCCGTTACGAGGACATCGTCAAGGTCCCGAAGGCGCTGCTGCACGATCACCTCGACGGCGGCCTGCGGCCGGCGACGATCGTCGAACTGGCCGCCGAGGTGGGGCACGAACTGCCCACCACCGACCCCGGGGCGCTCGGCCGCTGGTTCGTCGAGGCGGCCGACTCCGGCTCCCTGGAGCGCTACCTCGAGACGTTCGCGCACACCGTCGCCGTCATGCAGACCGCGTCGGCGCTGCGGCGGGTGGCCCGGGAGTGCGCCCAGGACCTGGCCGCCGACGGGGTGGTCTACGCCGAGGTGCGGTTCGCCCCCGAGCAGCACCTGGAGCGGGACCTCACCCTGGACGAGGTGGTCGAGGCGGTGCTGGCCGGCTTCGTGGAGGGCACCGCGCTGGCCGCCGAGGAGGGCCGGCAGATCCGGGTCGGCACGCTGCTCACCGCGATGCGGCACGCCGCCCGGTCGCAGGAGATCGCCGAGCTGGCCGTCCGGCACCGGGACGCCGGCGTGGTCGGCTTCGACATCGCCGGCGCCGAGGCGGGCTTCCCGCCCACCCGGCACCTGGACGCCTTCGAGTACCTCCAGCGGGAGAACTTCCACTTCACCATCCACGCCGGCGAGGCGTTCGGCCTGCCGTCGATCTGGCAGGCGATCCAGTGGTGCGGGGCGGACCGGCTCGGCCACGGGGTGCGGATCGTGGACGACATCACGCCCGGCCCGGAGCCGGTGCTCGGCCGACTGGCCGCGTACGTGCGGGACAAGCGGATCCCGCTGGAGCTGTGTCCGTCCTCGAACGTGCAGACCGGCGCCGCCCCCTCGATCGCCGAGCACCCGATCGGGCTGCTGCGGGACCTGCGGTTCCGGGCGACGGTGAACACCGACAACCGGCTGATGAGCGGCACGTCGATGTCCCGGGAGATGGCCCTGCTGGTGGACGCCTTCGGCTACGGCTGGAAGGAGCTCCAGTGGTTCACCATCAACGCCATGAAGAGCGCCTTCATCCCGTTCGACGAGCGGCTGAAGATCATCGACGAGGTGATCAAGCCCGCGTACGGCAAGTTGCTGGGCTGAGCACGGCGGGCCGCCGCGTTCCGGCGGCCCGGTCAGGTGCGGTGCGGGTGGCCGGCGAGCAGGCCGGCCACCGCGCGCAGCACCTCGCCCGCCCGGGCCGCCTCGGCGCCCAGGCCGGTCTGCCGCCGCAGCACCGCCGGCTCGGCGCGCAGCAGCGCAAGGCCTCGGCGCACCAGCACCCCGGGCGCCTTGCGCTGCTCGGCGAGGTCGCGCGCCAGCCGGCGGACGAAGGTCGCCCCCCGGGGGCGCCGCAGGGCGTACGCCCCGGCCAGGACCCCCCTGCGGCGGCACTCCTCGACGATCTCGGCCGCGAAGATCCCTTCGGCCACGAAAAGTGGCGAACCGGCGACCTCGAATGGCCGGGTGGACACCCGACGGTCCGCACCGATCGCATAAACCGGCACATCGGCCTTGCCCTCCCTGGCCAGTCGGGCAATCGTCTCCACGGCCGCCGCAGCGTCCCAGGAGCGGGGAGACTCCCAATCCACCAGGCCGTTTCGTCGCGGCAACGTAGGGTCGTCACCGTTCTTGTAGAAGTCGTCCAAGCAGAGCACCGGAAGACCGGTTCGCTGCGCTATGTACGACTTTCCGGACCCGGAAGGGCCGGCGAGCAGGACAACGCGATGGGGCTGCTTCATTACCTTCAGTGACTCCGGCCAGACGGATTGCTATCAAATTGCATCAACATCTCATCACACCGCTGGCTGCGGCCAACCTGGGCTTTCTCTTTCGCAGGTAGCGTGATGGAATCTCGGATGGTCCGGCCCGCAGGGTCGGCCGCTGGTCCTTGTCCAGGGGCAACGCGGATCCAGAAATCGCGAGGGCGGTGACGTGAGCAAACGGCCAAAGCCGGCGGGCTCCTTCCTGTCGCGTCTGCGCCGGCCGGCCGGTCGGTTCCGCGACATGCCGATCTGGTCCAAGCTCGGCCTCATCATGATCGTGCCGACCATCGCCACGGTGGTCGTGGGCACCAGCGGCCTGGTCGACCACCTGGAGACCCTCAACAACGCCAACCGGGCCGGCGACCTGGCCAACCTCGTCGGCTACTCGGGCGACCTGGTCGACACCCTCCAGGACGAGCGGACCAACGCGCTGCGCCTGCTGGGCGTGCCGCGCGGTCAGGACAACGCCCGCTACAAGCAGGCGTACGAGCGGGCCAACGCCGAGGTCGACGATGCCAAGGGGCGGTACTCCCAGCAGCGGGCCGAGGTCGAGGATCTCCCGGCCAACCTCGACGGCCTGCTGGGCGAGATCGACCAGACGCTGACCGACCTGCCCGGCACCCGCAGCCAGGTCTTCAACGGCAAGCTCGGGCTCGTCCCGGCCATGCAGGCCTACGACGGCCTGATCGACGACCTGATCAGCATCCGCGACTCGGCCACCCAGCTCGCCGGCGACAACGAGCTCAGCGACAAGATGCGCGCGTCGACCGCCACCGCCCGGAACAAGGAGTTCCTCTCCCGCCGCCGCGACGTGGTGCACCGGGCGTTCATCCAGCAGCGGCTCACCCCGAACCTGCGCAACGAGTACATCGCCACCAGCACCGGCTCCAGCCAGTGGCTGCAGAGCTTCCAGGTGGTGGCCAGCCAGCCCGAGCAGGAGTACTACGCCCAGGTGGTCGCCGGCCCCGACCTGCGCGAGGCGAACACCTACAACAGCTGGCTCAACGGCATCACCACCGCCGACACCCTGACCGGCGCCCCGTTCGACGCCGACCAGTGGGACGCGGCGATGGTGGCCAACGCCAAGCTGATCCGCACGGTCGAGACGAAGATCGACCGCGAGGTCGTCGCGGGCGCCGAGAAACTCCGCTCGGACGTGCAGCGCCAGGTGTTCCTGGAGACCGGCCTGCTGCTCAGCATGCTGCTCCTGGCGATCCTCTTCGCCTACCTGGTCGCCCGCTCGATGGCCCGCTCCCTGCGCGACCTGCGCCAGGGCGCCCTCTCCATCGCCCAGTACGGCCTGCCCCAGGCCGTGGCCCGGCTGCGCGACCCCAAGGTGACCGGTCAGCTCTCCCCGGTCCAGCTCGCCAACCAGATCGCCGAGCCGCTGCCGGTGCGCAGCAAGGACGAGTTCGGCCAGGTGACCGAGGCGTTCAACGCGGTCCACCTGGAGGCCGTCCGCACCGCCGCCGAGCAGGCCGCGCTGCGCGCGTCCGTCGCGACGATGTTCGTCAACCTGGCCCGCCGCTCGCAGATCCTGGTCGACCGCCTGATCGGTCACCTCGACCGGCTGGAGCGCGGCGAGGAGGACCCGGACCGGCTGGCCGAGCTGTTCCAGCTCGACCACCTGGCCACCCGGATGCGCCGTAACGACGAGAACCTCCTGGTGCTCGCCGGCGCCGACTCCACCCGCGTGCAGCGGCAGCCGGCCGCGCTGATCGACGTGCTCCGGGCGGCCCAGTCCGAGGTCGAGCACTACACCCGGATCGAGTTCGGGGTGATCGACCGGGACATCGAGGTCGCGGCGCACGCCGTCAACGACCTGGTCCACCTGGTCGCCGAGCTGTTCGACAACGCCACCGCCTTCTCGCCGCCGGACTCGCACGTCATGGTGGAGGCCCGGCGCGTCGGCGACCGCGCGTCGCTCTACGTGGAGGACCGGGGCATCGGGATCAGCCCCGACCAGCTCCACGACCTCAACGAGCGGCTCGCCACGCCGCCGCAGGTCGACGTGGCCGTCTCGCGGATGATGGGCCTGGTCGTGGTCGCCCGGCTGGCGTCCCGGCACGGCGTCAAGGTCGAGCTGCGTCCGGGCACCGACCGGGGGACCGTCGCCGAGGTGGTCATGCCGACCTCGGTGCTCGTGCCCCGGGCGCTCTCCGGCCGCCCGCAGTCGTCGCCCGCGCTGCCGGCGCCCGGCCCGCAGTCGCACGGCCCGGCCCCCGCCTTCGGCGCGCTGCCGGCGCTCGGCAACGGCCCGGCCAACCCGATGCCCACGCAGCGCCCCGGCGAGTCCGGCAACCAGGTCACCCTGGGCGGCCGGCCGTTCGACCCGGCGCCGCGCAACGGGGCCGGCACGCCGGCCTCGGCCGGCTCGGCGCGGTCCATGCCGGCCTGGTCGGACCTGACCGGCGCCAGCGGCTTCAACGCCGGCGAGGCCTTCCGGCCGCGCACGTCGAACGGCGAGTCGATCGACCCGCTGCCGCAGCGGCGGTCGGCCGACGATCAGGACGCCACGGGCCAGCAGCAGGCCGTCCCGCGGCAGCTGCCCAGCAGCCCCGAGGCCCGGCCGTACTCCGTCCCGCCGGTCTCCGCCCCGCCCCTGCCCTACGCGGGTCCGCCGGTGTCGACCCCGCCGGTTCCCTACTCCGCGCCGCCGGTGTCCGGCCCGCCGGTCTCCGGCATGCCGGTCTCGGCGTCACCCGTCTCCGGCCACCCGTACTCCGGCCCGCCGGTCTCGGCCGCGCCGTACTCCGGCCCGCCGTACTCCGGCCCGCCGTACTCGCCGCCGTCGACCGGCCCGCTGCCGCAGCGCCCGGCCCCCGGCACGCCGGGCCCGGCCACGCCGGCGCCGCCGGCCTGGCCGCCGGTCGCGGGTGCGGACCGTGACGTGGCGACCCCACCGGTGCCCGAGCGGCTGGCCGCCGCGCTGGACATGACGACCGAACTGCCGCGGGTGCCGCGCTCCGGCGCGCCGAACCCGGCGGCCCAGGCTCCCGCGCCGGCGGAGCGGTCGGCACCGGCCGTCCCGCAGGCGCGGCCGACCACGCCGCCGGCCCAGGCCCCGCAGCGGTACGCGGACGAGACGATGGAGCTGCCGATCTTCCGGGAGCTCGAGTCGGCCTGGTTCCGTACCCGCCGCCCGGGGCCGGAGGAGGCGGCGCCGGCCGCCGAGAAGACGTCGACCAACGGTGCACCGACCCAGCAGTTCGCCCGGGTCGACGCCGGCGGTCGGGCCGTGCAGCCGACACCACCCGGGACGACAGGTAACGCACCGATGGCAGACACTCCGGCGGCCGGAGGAGCGCCGCGCGAGAACGGACCGACGACCAACGGGGGTGCCCGCCCCGGCGTCGCCGACAGCTTCGGTCACCGCCGGTCCTCGCAACAGACCGGGGGTTGGCAGACCGCGGCCGACGACGGGTGGCGCGCCGCCTCGGCGGCGACCGAGGTGCCCGTCGCGGCGACCACCTCGACCGGTCTACCCAAGCGCACCCCGATGGCGCAGCTGGTGCCCGGCGCGGTGGAGAAGCCCACCACCTCGGTGCAGCGGCGTACGCCGGAGGGTGTCCGAGGCCTGCTTTCGGCCTACCATCGGGGCGTGCAGCGGGGGCGTACGAACCCGTCGGACAGCAACCCGACCAGCCCGGAGGCGACTCCGGGAGGGCAGCAATCCTCGCAGTCTGGCTCAGGCCCGATGGCCGGGAGCGGGCAGAAGGAGCAAGAACGATGACAACTACGCAGGATCTCGGTTGGCTGCTGGCCAACTTCGCCGACCGGGTACCCGGTGTCGCGCACGCGGTCGCCGTCTCCGCGGACGGACTGCTCCTCGCGTCGTCACGGGACCTCCCGCGGGACCGGGCCGATCAGCTGGCCGCGATCGCGTCCGGCCTGGTCAGCCTCACCCAGGGCGCGGCCCGCTGCTTCGAGGGAGGCGCGGTGCTGCAGACAGTGGTGGAGATGGACAATGGCTTCCTGTTCCTGATGTCCATCTCGGACGGGTCGTCGTTCGCGGTGCTCGCCGCCCGCAGCAGCGACGTGGGACAGGTGGGCTACGAGATGGCCCTGCTGGTCGACCGGGTGGGCGACGCGTTGACCCCGCAGCCACGCGCGGCTGCGGGAATGCTGGGCTGACGACCCGTTGACCCGTGAGGTCGGCGGGGTGACAACGACAACGACGACGGCTCCATCCGGAGCCGGTGCCGGGTGCGAGGGAGGTGAACGGCGACATGGCCGATCGTGACGAGCCGACCGGAGCGTTGGTCCGTCCATACGCCGTTACCCGTGGTCGTACCCGCCCCCGCCTCGACATCGCGCTGGAGGCGCTCGTCGAGACGACGGTGCGCGGCCGCGCCGCTGCCAATGGCAACGGCGCTCAGGGCCGCGAGCACCAGTACATCGCTGCGCTGTGTGATGGACGTGTGCAGTCGCTCGCCGAGATCGCGGCGCGGATGCAGCTCCCGCTCGGTGTGGCCCGGGTGCTCATCGCCGACATGGCGACGGACGGCCTGGTCGCGGTCCACGAGCCGACCATTCTGGACGACTCGGACGACGCGGTGGGCACTGAACTGCTGGAGAGGGTGCTGAGTGGACTTCGCAGGCTCTGACATGTCGCACCGCCCGCCGACCCCGAGTGGGCGCGTGACGTCGGCGAAGATCGTTATCGCCGGTGGATTCGGCGTCGGCAAGACGACGCTGGTCGGCTCGGTCTCGGAGATCACGCCGCTGACGACCGAGGCCATCATGACCTCCGCCGGCGTGGGCGTCGACGACACCCGGCAGGTGCCGGGCAAGACGACGACCACGGTGGCGATGGACTTCGGCCGCATCTCGATCGACCGTGACCTGATCCTGTACCTGTTCGGTACGCCGGGGCAGACCCGGTTCTGGTTCATGTGGGACGAGTTGGTCCGCGGCGCGATCGGCGCGGTCGTGCTGGTGGACACCCGCCGGCTGGCCGACTGCTTCGCGGCGATCGACTTCTTCGAGCACCGGCGGCTGCCGTACCTGGTGGCCATCAACTGCTTCGACGGGATGCAGTACCACGACCCGCAGGACGTCCGGGACGCGCTCGCGATCCCCGGCGACGTGCCGGTGGTGGCCTGCGACGCCCGTAACCGGGAGTCGACGAAGCACGTGCTGATCTCGCTTGTCGAGTACGTGCTGACCATGCGGCGCTCGCGCGCCGTGGCGCCGGCCTGATCGCTGCGACGCGCCCGGTGACGGCCTCGGCCGCCACCGGGCGCTCGTCGCTGCCCGCGCTCCGGTGGGGCGGGGTCAGGACACCCGCGTCCAGGCACCCGCGCTGACGGTGTAGACGCCCAGCGAGCCCTGGTCCATGCCGCCGTGGCGGATGGGGGTGAAGGAGTACATCCCCGCCATCCCCTCGGTGACCTGGTTCTGCAGGAACGCCCGGATCCGGCCACGGTCGACGCTGGTGGACAGCCGCGCCGCGTCGGCGATCAACTGCACCGCGTCGGACGCGTACGGGGCGAAGCCGCTGAACCCGCCGTGCAGTTGGACGTAGCGGTAGACGAATTCCTTGCGGTCCAGCGCCGACATGGTGGTGTTGGCGAGCATCGCGCCGCCCAGCGAGGTCGGGTGGACGGCGTACGCGCCCTCCAGGAGGGCCGCGTTCCCGCCCTCCAGGGTCTGCTCGGCGACCCCGCCCGCGTCAAGGAACACCGGCCCGTCGTAGCCGGCCCGGCGCAGCGCCCCGACCGCGGCGGCCGAGTCCGGGGCGGTCGCCCACACCACCACCCCGTCGGGGCGCGAGCCCGTCGCCGCGCGGGCCGCCCGGCGGAGGTCCGCGCCGGTGCGGGGCAGCCGGGTGGCGGTGCTCAGCGCCACCCCGGCCGTCCGCAGGGCGCCTGTCATGGCCCGTACGCCGGAGTCGCCGTGCAGGCCGTCCGCGGCCAGCAGCGCCACCCGGGAGAGCCGCTGCGAGGCGACGAGCCGGGCGAGCCGTCGGGCCATGTCGCCAGCGTCCGGGGTCATCTTGAAGACGTACGTCCGCTGCGCCAGCGGCAGCACGATCCCGTCGCCGAAGGCGAGTGAGAGGAACGGCACCCGCTCCTTCTGCGCCACCCCGGCCAGGGCCATCGAGGTCTCGGCCATGGTGCCGCCGACCAGGGCGTGTACGCCGCCGTCGCGAGCCAGTGCGGTGGCCTGCCGGGCGGCCAGCGCGGGGTTGCCGGCGTTGTCCCGGACCTCCAGCCGTACGGCGCGGCGGAGGTTGCCGATCGGCACGCCCTTGGCGTTGAGCGATTCGAGGGTGATCTCCAGCGCCCGCTGCTGGAGGACGCCGAGCGCGGCGCCGGGACCGGTCAGCTCCAGGCTGACCCCGACCAGCAGGTCCTGACCGCCCGGCGCGACCGCCGTGGCGCGATCGCCCTCGCCCGCCTCGCCGCGCCCGCAGGCGCTGAGCAGGAGCGTGCCGGCCGTGGCGGCCAGCAGGCCCCGACGGGTGAACACCGAGGGGCCGTTCGCCGATGTCGCCATGAGTCGCCTTCCCACCCGGCGACCCCTGCCGCCGGCTGTTCCGCCGGTATGCTCCCGGCCGCCGCGACGTGGCGTCAAATTATCCGGGTGTGGGCAGGAACACGCAGGTGGGAGGCGGTTTCCCGGCGGTCAGGAACGGTAGCCGGCGGAGCGGTACTCGTATTCCCGGTCGTCGTCTCGGTCGCCCGTGTCGCGGGTGAAGTCCCAGCCGCCGGCGGCCTCCCGGCCGGGTCGGCCACCGACCGCGAACCCGCCGATCTCCTGTCCGCGACGCCAGCCGCGGAAGTAGCCGGTGGTGTTCTCGGCGAGGCTCGCCGCGTCGCGGACGATCCGCAGCGGGCGCTCGTCCCGCAGCGGTGAGCCGGGGACGAGGTTGGCCTGGGGGACCCGCTTCGGCAGCCCCGCCGGGGTCTCGGCACCGACCGCCGGGCGGGCGGCCTGCTCGGCCGCCTGCCAGCCGGTGTCGGCCGTGGTCGACCACTCCAGGTCGGCCTCGTCGTCGTGCCCCACGAACCAGGCGGACTTGGCCTGGGCGAAGATCAGCAGGTCGCCGTCGCCCTCGTCGGACACGGGCGGCGGGCGGCGCTCCATCGGGGGCGCCGGGCGGTACTCGGCCGCCGGCCGCTCGTCACGCGGTGCCGGCCGGTACTCGGCCGCCGGTCGCTCGTCGCGGAGCGCGGGTCGCTCGTCGCGGGGCGCCGGTCGCTCGTCGCGGAGTGCCGGGCGGTAGTCGGCGGCCGGTCGCTCGTCACGCGGTGCCGGCCGGTACTCGGTCGGCGGCCGCTCCTCGCGGGGGGCGGGCCGGCCGTTGCGGGCGGCTTCCTCGCGGTCGACCAGCCGCAGCGGGGGCGTCTCGGGGTGGGCGTCGGCGGCCGGGCCCGTTCCGTCGCGCAGCGCGCGGTCCGCCAGCGGCGGCGGCTCGACCAGCCGCAGCACCGGAGGCTCCTGGGGCAGGTCGTCGGCCAGCCAGGGCGGGGTGACCCGGCGCTCCGCCCCCGGATCGGTCGGGGCGTCGACGCCGCGCCCGCCGCGGTCGCCGTAGGAGCCGACGACCGGGTTCTTGGCGGAACTGTCGGCCGGGTCCTCCGGGTTGTTGACCAGCGGCCAGTTGGCCCGGGATCCGGGGGGAGCGGACTCCGCCCGGGCGGCCGGGGAAGTGGGTTCCTGGCCGGGGCGTGGCGTGGGCACGGGAACGCTGAGGTCGGTGGCGCTGAAGCCGCCCGAGGGCGTGGCCGGCTCGCCGTTGGTCTTCGGGCGGGGCGGGATCACGGTGCGCTGGCGCTCCGCGCGGGCATTCTGGATCGCCGCCGTGGTCAGGGTGGGGCGGAACGGCTCTCCCGCCTCGGCCGGCGGCACCGTGCCCCGCTGCGCCGGGGCGATGGGGGTGATGCCCGGCGGCGGAGGCGGCGGCGCGGACACCGGGCGGTTGGTCGGGCCGTCGATCCGGCTCGGCAGCGACCCGGGGCGCGTGGGGGGCGCGGAGACCGGGGGACCGGCGACCGCGGCCGGCGTCACCGGCGTCGGCGCGACCGGCGGCGGGCTGACGGGGGCCGGTGCGACCGGCGGCGGGCCGAGCGGCCGGGGGGCCGGGGGCGGCGTCGGGCCGGCGGCGGGCTCGGGCCGGCTGCGGCGGCCGCCGCCCGGGGCGGGCTCGGGCTCGGCGGGCCGGAGGGCACGCAGGCCGTTGCCGGCGGGGGTGAGGCCGGGCAGGGCACCGCTGGGTGCGTCGCCGAGCGGTTCGCCGTGCCGGATCGCGGCGCGGCGGCCGGGGGCCGGGGTGGCGGGCGTGCCGACCCGGTCGTTGAGCGCGCCCACCAGCGCCTGGCAGCCGGCGTCGCAGGCCCGGACGGAGGCGACCGCCTGCCGCACGGTCTCCGCCACGGCGGAGGTGAGGGCGCGGTTGACGGTGGCGCGTCGGGGCGTCTCGCTGATGGCCACCCGCAGGGCGGTCACCGCTGAGGTGAGCTCGTCGGCGTCGGCGACCCCGTCGGCGGCGAGCCGCGCCGTGACCGCCTCGGCGGGGGCCGGGGCGTCGTCGCCGTGGCCCCCGGTGCCGCTCAGCATGCCGGGCTCGGGCAGGGCGTCCAGCACGGCCAGCGAGACCGGCTCGGCCGGGTCCGGGTACGCCCGCAACGCGGCCGGGTAGAGCTCGCGGAGCACCTCCCGCAGCGCGACGGCGGCGGAGTGCCGGCCGCTGGCCAGGGCGGCGTGCGCGGCGAGGACCTGCTTGTAGCCGGCGAGGTCCCGGGGGGCCGGGAGGGTGACGGCGGAGAGGGCGCCGGCCTGCAGGGCGCGGGCCAGGCCGACGGCGCGCCGCTCGGCCGGGGGCGACTGCATCTCCTCCAGGGAGTCGTCGTCGGCGAAGCGCTCGGCGAAGTCGTCGACGGAGTCGTCGTCGGCGATCGCCAGTGGACGCCCGGCGGCGCTGAGCAGCGAGGTGACCGTGTGGTCGTCGCTGTCGGCGGCGATGGCCGCACCGCTCGGCCCGCCCGACCGCTCCACGAGCAGCGCGACCAGCTGGGCGTAGCCAGCGGGGTCGTCGCTGATCTCGCAGACATGCAGCAGACGGCCTGCGTCGTCGACCACAGCGGACGTCAGCGTCGAACCGGCCGAGACCGGTCGGTCGGCCGGATCCGCCGAGGCCAGACCGCAGTACACGCGCACGAGCGCCACGGCGTCGTCCTCCTCCCGGGACACAAGGCTTTCACTGCCAGAGACTGATGCTCCCCGTAAAGGGTCAGTCGCGCCAGTCCACGGTCGCAGAGATCTTCCCGACAATGGTGCGCCAACCCAGACTTGCGGTTTGTGCCCCGATTTTCCTCAGTCGGCGCCGACCGAAGAACCCGCCGACGCCGCCGTCGACCGAGGCACGCAGCGCCTCGTCCAGGTCGTCGAGGCTGGAGCCGGCGGAGAGCATGTCCAGCACCGCGGGCAGCCGCAGCGCGTACGCCAGGTCGCGGGCCACCTCGCCGGCCTCGATGAGCAGCGTCGAGTCCCAGGTGTCGTGCCCGCCGCGGAGGTTCTCCACCACCAGGTCGAGCTCGTAGACGTCCTCGTCGAGCGGCGCGATGTCGGCCGGCTCCACCCGTTCGGACAGTTCATTCCAGCTGTCCAGTTGAGACAGGTCGTTCGGCGCCCCGGAGCGGATGAAGCTGACCAGCGACTCGGGCGTCTTGAAGAGCAGCAGCTTCCCACGGTGGGTGAGGAAGACCGGCACCTCCTCGTCGCCCGCCTCGTCCTCGTCCTCCTCGGCGGCGGTCTCGGCGTCCTCGTCGTCGGTCGCGTCGCGGCGGCGGCCCTTGGCCTCCTCCTCGTCGCTCTCGGCGAACTCCTGGGCGACCTCCTCGTCGAGGATGACGACGGCCTCGTCGTCGTCCTCCTCGTCCTCCTCCGTGACCTGGCGGCGGGCCAGGAACGGGTCGTCCTGGTCGCGCTCGGTGACGTCGGTCGGGGTCAGCTCCCGCGCCGGCCGGTAGGCCCGCAGGGTGTAGCCCGTGCCGGCGGGCAGCGCGATCTCCACCGGGTCGATGCGCAGCTCGTCCCAGAGGGCGCGGGCGGCCTCGGCCGAGACGGTTGCGGTGCCGGACTCGGCCGGGGCGTCGGCGTCGTCGAGCTCGGGCTCGGGCTCGTCGGCGTCGGGCCGTTGGGGCGACTGGCGGGCCACGCTGACCTCCGTGTGCTTCGGGTTGCCCGCCGGCGTCCGCCGCCGGCGAGTGACTCTGGGCACATACCCTAGTGGGCGTCTCCGGGAGACCGGTGCCCGCACCCCGGTGGCGGAGCGGGCGGCCGACAAGTAGCGTTGCTACACATGAAGGCCCAGGCGCTGCACGGACACCTCGACGCGCTGCTGCTCGCGGTGCTCGAGCAGGGTTCCCTGCACGGCTACGCGATCATCGAGGCGCTGCGCAACCGCAGCGACGGGCAGCTCGACCTGCCGACCGGCACGATCTATCCCGCGCTGCGCCGGCTGGAGCGGGCCGGCCACGTGGCCAGCACCTGGAGCACCGTCAACGGGCGGGAACGGCGGACGTACCAACTCACCGACGAGGGCCGGCGGGCGCTGGCCGGCGAGCGGTCCGGGTGGCGCGAGTTCCGCTCCACCGTCGGCCGGTTCCTCGACACCGACACCCCGCCGGCGACGCCGGCCTGACGGGCACCGGCCGTGTCCCCCGTCCGTCCTCCGTCGTGCGGGACGGGCGGCAGCCCTCAGACCCGGGCGGGGCGCCCGGTCCGTGGCCGGGGTCAGCGGGCGGCGAGCAGCCAGGTGCGGGCGGCCCGGCCGAGCCAGAGGTAGCCGGCGGCGGCCACCGCCGCGCCGATGATCATGGGCGGCCAGGTGAGCGCGTCGTCCCAGAGGCCGATCGACCACGCGAAGAGTGCCGAGCCGGTCAGGACGCCGAGGGCGAGGACCCCGACGAGGGCCGCCCCCACCGCCCGGTCGGCGCCGCCGCGCAGCGCCGCCCGCCCGGCCGGCAGCAGCCCTGTCGCGGCCAGCGCGAACGCCGCCGCCCAGATCCAGCCCACCGACGCCGACAGCAGCTGGTAGGCGGCCGGCGGCGGCGAGCCGCCCCAGCTCGACCCCTGCCAGGTGAGGTCGCCGGCGACGAACGCGACAGTGGCGAGCGCGATGACCCGCAGCGACAGCCCGCGCAGCGCGCCCGCCGCCAGCTCCGCCTGGTAGGCCGGGGCGAGCTGCGCCGGCGAGCCGAACTCGGCCACCGCCCGGCGCTGCGCCTCCGTCGCCGGCAGCCCGTCGGCCCGGTACGCCTCGACGGCGTCCAGCAGCCCGTGCCGTGCCTCGGTCAGCAGGTCGGACTTGAGCCGGCGCGGCCCCCGCAGGTGTGCGCCCAGCTCCCGCAGCCGTTCCTCCACCGTCGTCGCGTCGTCCTCGCCCCGCATGGCCCCACCCTGTCACGGGTCGCCGCCGGACGTCGTCGGGGACAAACCCTGGCCCGACCCGGAGCCGGCGGGCGGGTCGGGCCGGCCGGAGGTCAGGGGCGCAGCGCCAGGTACCCGCGTTCGGCCGCCTCCTGGATCAGCCACTGGTCCCGGTACCAGCCGGGGGCGGCGACCAGTTCGGCGTGCCGGCCGTGCTGGGCCACCCGCCCGGCGTCCAGCACCACGATCTCGTCCAGCTCGGCGAGCCCGCTGAGCCGGTGGCTGATGAGCAGGACGGAGTGCCCGGCCGGGGCGGCCGCCAGCGCGGAGGCGAGCACCGCGTCGGCGGCGGCGGGATCGAGCCCCTCGGTCGGCTCGTCGAGCACCAGCACTCCCGGCGCCGCGAGCAGCGCCCGGGCCAGCGCGAGCCGCTGCCGCTGGCCGCCGGAGAGCTGGCCGCCCTCCTCGCCGACCACGGTGTCCCAGCCGTCGGGCTGCTCGTGCACCCAGTCCAGCAGCCCGGCCGCCGCGGTCGCCGCCGCCAGCTCCTCCTCGCCGGCGGCGGGCCGACCGAGCAGCAGGTTCTCCCGCACGGAGGCGTGGAAGACGTACGCCTCGGCGAGCAGTCCGCCGACGGCGCGGGGCAGTTCCTCGGCCCGGTACGCCGACAGTCCGCGCCCGTCGAGGGTGATCCGGCCGTGCGCGGGGCGCACCGCGCCGGTGAGGACGGCGGCCAGGGTGCTCTTGCCGGCGCCGCTGGGCCCGACCACCGCGACCCGGCGACCGGGCGGCAGGTCCAGGCTGAACCCGTCCAGGGCGGGCGGGGCGCCCTGCCGGTACCGGACGGTGACCTCCTCGAACCGGACGTCGTACGGCCCGGGGCCGACCTGCGCGCCGTCGGAGGTGGCCGGACCGGCCGGGGCGTCCAGCAGGGCGGCGACCCGGGTCAGGCCGGTCCGCAGCTGGGTCCACTGCCGGGCGGCCCCGACCAGGGCCAGGGCGATCTCGACGGCGGCGAGCGTGCCGACCGCCAGGACGCCGACCAGCACCCCGTCCACGTCGTCGGCGAGCGCGGCGAGCACCACCGCGCCGGCGGTCAGCCCGGCCACGAGCACCCCCGCCGCGTCGACGGCGAAGCCCGTGGCGGCGAGCCGCCGCTCCAACCGGGCCAGCCGCCGGGCCCGTGCCCCGGCCGCCTCCAGCGCGTGCCCGGTGGCGCCGAACGCGGCCAGGTCGGCGGCGCCGTGGGTGAGGTCGACCGCGTCGGTGGCGAGGGCGCCGCGCAGCGGCGCCAGCTCGGCGGCGGCGCGCCGGGTCAGCGCGGTGGCCAGTGCGGGCAGCGCCACCCCGGCGACCAGCAGCCCGACCGCGAGCACCCCGGCGGCGGCCGGCGACATCAGCGCCGCCCCGCCGACCGCGAGCACGCTGACCAGCGCCGCCGCCGAGGCCGGCACCAGCACCCGCAGCAGCAGGTCCTGGACGGCCTCCACGTCGGAGACGAGCCGGCTCAGCGCGTCGCCGGAGCGCTGCCGGGCCGTCGGGCGGGCGGCGAGCGTGCCGAAGACCCGGGCCCGGACGTCGGTGATCAGCCGCAGCACGGCGTCGTGCCCGGCGAGCCGTTCGGTGTAGCGGAGCACGCCCCGGCTGATCGCCAGCGCCCGGACCGCCACGATCGCCACGGTGAGGCGGTCCAGCGGGGGCTGGCCGGCGGCGCTCATCAGCAGCCAGGTCGCGGTGGCCATCAGGGCGAGGCCGGCGAACTCGGTGGCGGCGGCGAGCAGCCCCGCGCCGAGCAGCCGGTTCAGGTACGGCCGGGCCAGCCGTAGCACGGCCCGCTCGGCGGAGCCGGCCCGCCCCGGCCCGGTCCGGGCGTCGGCGGCGGTGCCGGGGGCGTGGGTGGGCCGGGCGTCGGCGGGAGGGCGGTCGTCGGTCATCGGGTGGCCTCCCCGGCCGCCGTGGGCGTCAGCTCGGTGACCCGGCCGTCCTCGATGCGCAGGATCCGGTCCGCGTCGGCGAGCAGCGCCGGCCGGTGCGCCACCAGCAGCGCCGTCCGCCCGGCCACCAGCCGGCGGGTGGCGTCGAGGACGACCGCCTCGGCGGCGGTGTCCAGCCGGGCGGTCGGCTCGTCGAGCAGCACCACGGGCGCGTCCCGCAGGAACGCGCGGGCCAGCGCGACCCGCTGCCGCTGCCCGCTGGAGAGGCCGTGCCCGCGTTCGCCGAGGACGGTGGCGAGCCCGTCGGGCAGCCCGGCGACCACGTCGTCCAGGGCGGCGTCGTGGACCGCCGTGGCGAGCGCGGCGTCGGGGGTGTCCGGCGCGCCGAGCCGGATGTTGTCGGCCAGCGGGGCGGCGAAGAGGTGGGCCCGCTGCGGCACCCAGGCCACCTGGCGGCGCCAGCCGTCGGCGTCGGCGTCGGCCAGGTCGACCCCGCCCACGGTGACCCGGCCGGCGGTCGGGGTGACGAAGCCGAGCAGCAGGCCGAGCAGGGTGCTCTTGCCGGCGCCGCTGGGGCCGATCACGGCGACGCGCTCGCCCGGGCGGATGGTCAGCGTGACGTCGCGCAGGGCGGTGGTCCGCTCGTACGCCACGGTCACCGCCTCGAACCGGATCTCGCCGCGGCCGTCGGGGACGGCCGCGCCCGCGCCGCGCGCCGGCGCGGGGGCGGCGGCCGACAGGGTCAGCGCCTCGTCCAGCGCGGTGAGCCCCTCCATGCTGGCGTGGAACCGGGCGCCGGCCGCCCGCAGCGGCAGGTACGCCTCCGGGGTGAGCAGCAGCACCAGCAGCGCGGTCTGCAGGGTCAGCCCGCCGCCGAGCAGCCGTAGGCCGACCGGCACGGCGACCAGCGCCACCGAGAGGGTGGCCACCAGCTCCAGCACCAGGGCGGACAGGAACGCGATCCGCAGCGTCTTCATGGTCGCGACCCGGTGGCCGTCGGCCATCCGGCGGACCACGTCGGTCTGCGCCCGGGCCCGGCCGAACGCGCGCAGCGTGGGCAGGCCGGCGACCATGTCGAGGAAGTGCCCGCCGAGCAGGGAGAGCCGCCGCCACTGCCGCTCGGTGGCGGCCTGCGCCTGCCAGCCGAGCAGCGCGCCGAAGATCGGGATCAGCGGCAGCGTCACCGCGATGATCAGTGCCGAGCTCCAGTCGGCGAGGAAGATCCGGGCCAGCACGGCGAGCGGCACGGTGACGCTGAGCACCAGCTGCGGCAGGTAGCCGGTGAAGTACGCGTCGAGCGCGTCCAGCCCGCGCCCGGTCAGCGTGGCGAGCTGCCCGGCGCGCTGTCCCGCGACCCAGCCGGGGCCGTGCCGCCCGACCGCCCCGAGCAGGTCGGCCCGCAGTGCCGCCTTGACCGTCGCCGCGACCCGGGCCGAGACCGTGCCCTGCGCCCAGACCAGCAGCGAGCGGGCGGCCACCGCGGTGGCGAAGCCGGCCAGCGCCGGCCGGTCGAGCCGCCCTTCGAACGCGGTGGCCAGCAGCGCGGCCAGCGTCGTGGCCTGCGCGACGACCAGCCCCGCGGCCAGCACGCCGAGCAACGCGAGCACGGCGAGGTCGCGCCGGGCCCCCGGGACCCGACGCAGCAGACGCGGGTCGAAGGGACGGCGGTTCACCAGTACACCGGTGCCCTGCCGTCGGTCCGTCCCCGGAACACCCACCAGCACATCGCCTGAAAGCCTAGTAGGGCCGGCAGGAGCGGCAGCGTCACCCAGCTCAGCAGCCGCAGCGTGGGGGTGCTCGCCGCCGCGTCGGCCACGGTCAGTGACGCGCCGGGGTCGACCGTGGAGACGAGCGCGTAGGGCCAGATGGTCGCGCCGGCCAGCGCCACCGGCAGCGCCAGCGACGCGCAGGTGGCGGCGAAGGCCAGCCCCGGCCGCCGCCGGGCGAGCGCCGTCCGGGCCGTCAGCAGCGCCGCGACCAGCAACGACAGCAGCAGTACGCCCACCACCGGCTGCCGTGCGGCGGCGCGTACGTCGGCGGAGAGCAGGCCGAGGACGGTGGCCGCGCCGACGGTGGTGAGCGCCACCGGGACGAGCCGGGCGGCCAGTCGCCCGACCGGCGCGGCGTCGGCGGCGGGCAGCCGGAGCGTGAGGAAGGTCGCACCGTGCAGCGCGACCAGCGCGACGACGGCGAGCCCGGCGGCGGCCACGAACGGGGTGAAGAGGTGGGTCACCCCGGCGACGTGGCCGTCGGCGCGCAGCGGTACGCCCTGGAGCAGCCCGGCCAGCACGGCACCCCAGCCGAGCGCGGCGAGCACGCTGCCGACGACCACGATCCGGTCCCACCAGGCGCGGGCCCGCTGCCCGTCGGGGCGGCTGCGCAACTGCACGCCGGCGGTCACCAGGATGACCCCGGTCAACGCGGCGAGCACCGCCGGGTAGAAGCCGGAGAGCAGTTCCCCCTCCAGCACGGGGAAGGCGCCGAACAGGATGCCGACGGCGGCCACCAGCCAGACCTCGTTGCCGAGGAAGAACGGGCCGACCGCGTTGAGCGCGGCGCGGCGGCGGGCGGGGTCGGCGCCCCGGGCGAGCAGCAGGCCGACGCCGTAGTCGTAGCCGCCGAGCACCAGGTAGACGGCGAAGAAGAGGCCGAGCAGGGCGTACCAGGCGAGTTCCACGGTCGTCTCCTCAGGCGAAGGCGGGCTCGGGGTGGGGGTCGGCCGGCGGCTGGTCCGGTTGCCGGCCCAGGGCCGGGTCGTGCGCGCCCCGGGCGGCGTGCCGGGCCAGCAGCACCCAGTTGGTGACGGCCAGCGCGCCGAGCAGCAGGCTGAAGCCGATCAGCGAGGTGAGCATCAGCCAGGGGCTGACCGGCGACACCGCCTGGTCCACGGGCAGCAGCCCGTACGCGGCCCAGGGCTGGCGGCCGACCTCGCGGGCGATCCAGCCGAGGATCATCGCGACGAACGGCAGCGGCAGGGCGAACTGGAGGATCCACAGCGGGACGCGCAGCCGGATCACCCAGTCCCGCCAGAGCAGCGGGAGCATCAGCCAGAGCAGGCCGAGGGTGAAGCCGATCAGGATCATGAAACCGAGGCCGACGTCGGCGAGGGCCGGCGGGGTGTAGTCGCCGGGGCCGAACCGGGCGGTCCAGTCGGCGATCAGCGGCGCGGCGGCGGGGTCGTCGCCGAACTTGGTGGGCTGCACGTCGCTGATCGCGAAGAACTGGGCGAAGCCGAAGCCCTGCACGAAGAAGATCGCCACCGCCGAGGTGATCAGGCCGATGCGGAGCCCCTTGCGGTGCAGGGCGAAGTCGTCGGTGCGCCGGACCAGGTGCCACGCGCTGACCGCCGCCATCAGCATTCCGCCGACGAGCAGCGCCGCCGTGACCACGTGCCCGAAGGCCACGCGGAAGGTGGGGTTGTCCAGCAGCGCGGAGAAGTCGGTGAGGTGCGCGACCCCGTCGCGTACCTCGTAGCCGACCGGGTTCTGCAACCAGGAGTTCGCCACCATGATCCAGAACGCCGAGGCGTACGCGGTGATCGCGACGCCCCAGAGCAGGGCGAGGTGGACGCCCCGACGCAGCCGGTGCCAGCCGAAGATCCACATGCCGAGGAACGTCGACTCCAGGAAGAACGCGACAAGCGTCTCGATGGCCAGCGGCGCGCCGAAGACGTTGCCGACGTAGCGCGACAGCCCGCTCCAGTTCAGCCCGAACTGGAACTCCATCACGATGCCGGTGGCGATGCCGAGCACGTAGTTGATCACGTAGAGCTGGCCCCAGAAGCGGGTCAGCCGTTCGTAGACCGGCTTGTTGGTGATCACCCAGGCGGTCTGGAGACCGACCAGCAGGGTCACGAGGCCGAGGGTCACCGCCACGAAGAGAAAGTGGATCGAGGTGGTGGTGGCGAACTGCAGGCGGGCGAGGAGCAGGGTGTCCATGGCCGGCTCTCCGTACGGTTGGCTCACTTGTCGTAGCGAGCCTACACGTAGATTGCCTACGCATAACTACTATGGCCCGTCGTAGACGATGCTACGACGTTTTGTAGTAGCCGTGGGGGAGGGTGGGGCGCCGGGCGGTTCGCGTACGCGGGCGGTCCGGTCCCAGCATGTCCGGCGGCGATCCACGCGGCGGTAACTCCACCGTGCGCGGGAGCGCGCCGGCGGTCCCCTGGTGCCACCGAGGGAAGCGGGCGGCGCGGGGGCGGGCCGGCGCCCGGTCAGCTCAGGAAGAGGGAGACCGGCAGGGCGGCCACGTTGGTCGCCACGGTCAGCGCGGCGGCCCCGAGCAGCCGGGGCGGCCGGTCGGCGACCAGGAGCCGCTGCACCCGGACGTCGAGGTCCCGGTCGCCCAGCCCGAGCGTGCCGGCCGGAGTCACCCGGTTGCCGGCCGCGGCGAACCGGCGCAGCGCGCCGGCCAGCGGGGCGTCGGCGTGCGCCTCCCGGGCCTTGTCGTCGGCCCGCATCTCGACCAGCAGGGCGACCCGGTCGTGCGCCTCGCGGACCCAGGCGAACCAGGGCAGCGCCCGGCTGAGCGCGGTGAACGGCAGCAGCACCAGGTCGTGCCGTTCCTGGGCGTGCGCCCGCTCGTGGGCGAGCACGGCCGCCAACTCGGCGCTGTCCAGCAGGTCGAGCGTGCCCGCGCTGACCACCACGCGGGGCTTCATCCCGGGCAGGCAGTACGCCGCCGCGCTCGGATGGTCCAGCACCAGCGCCCCCGGCACCGTCGGGTCCCGGCGGGCGACCAGAGCGAGCAGGTCCCGGTGCCGGCGCTGGGCGCGTACGGTGCCGTGGATGCTGCGGACGGTGGTGGTCAGCAGCACCGCGCCGATGCCGAAGCCCACCCCGACGGCGGCCAGGTGCGGCGCGCCCAGCCCGACGGGCAGGGTGCCGTGGGCGAGGTCGGTGGCGAGGGCGACCAGCGCGCTGCCGGTCGGGCGGTCGTAGGCGGACAGGCCCAGCGCCATCGGCACGCCCATGGCGGAGAGCCCGAGGGCCAGCCCGACCGCCTGCCAGCAGACGATCGCGACCCGGGGACTGCGCCACGTCCAGGTGGAGCGGGCCAGCACCTGCGCGGTCAGCCAGCAGGCCAGCATCGACGCGGCGAAGTGCAGGGCGTACGCCACGACCGTCGCCCTACCTGTCCGCTGCCTTGCCGGTCCGGGGCGGCAGGCCGTCGACCGACGGCGCCTCGACCCGGTCGGTCAGCGCGCTCCCGTCGTGCCCGGTCCCCTCGGCCTCGGCCCCGAGGGCGGCGCGCAGCACCTCGGCCTCGGTGCCGGTCACCGACCGGGCGAAGCGCACCAGCGCGGCGTCCCGGCTGCCGCCGAGGTCGAGGGCGTCGAGCATGAGCTGGGCGATGTACGCCTCGCGGCTGGCGGCGGCCCGGTAACGCCAGGCCCGCCCCTCCCGCTCGCGCTGCACCATGCCCTTGCCGGCGAGCCGGTCCAGCACGGTCATCACCGTCGTGTACGCCAGCTCGCGGCCGTCCAGCGCGTCGGCCACCTCGCGCACGGTGATCCCGTCCGACGTGCCCGGGACCGAGTCCCACAAGACGTCCATCACCGCACGTTCGAGATCACCAAGCCGAGTCACGCCGCAATCCTACCCCCCGTAGTAGACCCGCCCCGCCCCGCACACCGGACCACCCCAGCCATCCACGGCAGCACCCCAGGCTGAACCCACCCGAGGCAGCACACCTGAGCTGAGCTTTCCCACGAACCTGTCCACGAACGGTTCTCTGGGGAAGCCCCGCCCGCGCAGGGATCAAGCCTGACCGCCCGGAGCGGGCGGGGCTCCCCGGAGAACCCCAGGACAGCGACCAGTCACACCCCCTTGGGGTGCCAGACCGTCTTCGTCTCCAGCAGCGTGGTCATCCGGGTGATGCCGGGGTCGGCGGACCAGTCGTGGTCGGCCGGGGCCGGCCGGAGCACCCGCTTGAGGTTCTGCGCCGCCTTGACCTCCAGCTCCGTCGCCAGCTCGGCGTCGGCCACCCCGGTCAGGTCGATGGCGTTGACGTCCATGTGGGCGGCCAGCGCCGGCACGGTCTCGGCGATCCGGCCGGTGAGCAGGTTGACCACGCCGCCGGGCAGGTCGGAGGTGGCGAGCACCTCCGCCAGGGTCACGGCCGCCAGGGGCTGCGTCGGCGAGGTCGCCACGACCACGGTGTTGCCGGTGACGATCGCCGGGGCGATCACGCTGACCAGGCCGAGCAGCGCCGGGGACTCGGGGGCGACCACGGCCACCACGCCGGTCGGCTCGGGCGCCGACAGGTTGAAGTACGGCCCGGCGACCGGGTTGGCGCCGCCGTACACCTGGGGCAGCTTGTCGGACCAGCCGGCGTACCAGACCCAGCGGTCCACGGCCGCGTCGACCTCGTCGCCGGGCACGCCGAGGGCGACGAACTGCTCGCGCCGCCCCTCCAGCATCTCGGCGACCCGGTAGAGGATCTGACCCCGGTTGTACGCCGTCGCCCCGGCCCAGCCCTTCACGGCGGCGCGGGCGGCGACCACGGCGTCCCGCGCGTCCTTGCGGGAGGCGAGCGACACGTTGGAGTCCTGCACGAGATACGACCGTCCCGACTCGCTGCGCGGGAACTTCCCGCCGATGAAGAGCTTGTACGTCTTGCGTACCGCGACCCGCTCAGACATTGAGGTAGCCCTCCAGCCCGTGCCGGCCGCCCTCGCGACCGTAGCCCGACTCCTTGTAGCCGCCGAACGGCGAGGTGGGGTCGAACTTGTTGAACGTGTTGGCCCAGACGACGCCGGCGCGCAGCCGGTCGGCCATCCACAGGATGCGGGAGCCCTTGTCGGTCCAGATCCCGGCCGACAGCCCGTACGGCGTGTTGTTGGCCTTCTCGACGGCCTCCGCCGGGGTGCGGAACGTCAGCACGGACAGCACCGGGCCGAAGATCTCCTCGCGGGCGATCCGGTGCGCCTGGGTGACCCCGGTGAAGATCGTCGGCGCGAACCAGAAGCCGCGCTCCGGCAGCTCGCACGGCGGCGACCAGCGCTCGGCGCCCTCGGCGGACCCGGCGTCGGACAGCTCCCGGATCCGCGCGAGCTGCGCGGCCGAGTTGATCGCGCCGATGTCGGTGTTCTTGTCCAGCGGGTCGCCGACGCGCAGCTGGGCCATCCGCCGCTTCAGCGACTCCAGCACCCGGTCGGCGACGTTCTCCTGGATCAGCAGCCGGGAGCCGGCGCAGCAGACGTGCCCCTGGTTGAAGAAGATCCCGTTGACGATCCCCTCGACCGCCTGGTCGACGGGGGCGTCGTCGAAGACGATGTTGGCCGCCTTGCCGCCCAGCTCCAGGGTGAGCTTCTTGCGGGTGCCGGCGACCGAGCGGGCGATGGCCCGGCCCACCTCGGTCGAACCGGTGAAGGCGACCTTGTCCACGCCCTGGTGCTCGACCAACGCGCGGCCGGTCTCGCCGGCGCCCGTGACGATGTTGACCACGCCGGCGGGCAGGTCGGCCTGCTGGCAGATCTCGGCGAAGAGCAGTGCCGTCAGCGGCGTCGTCTCGGCCGGCTTCAGCACCACCGTGTTGCCGGCGGCGAGCGCCGGGGCGATCTTCCACGCCAGCATCAGCAGCGGGAAGTTCCACGGGATGACCTGCGCGGCCACGCCGAGGGGGCGCGGGTTCGCGCCGAAGCCCGCGTGTTCCAGCTTGTCGGCCCAGCCGGCGTAGTAGAAGAAGTGCGCCGCGACCAGGGGCAGGTCGACGTCGCGCGACTCCTTGATCGGCTTGCCGTTGTCGAGCGACTCCAGCACGGCCAGCTCGCGGGAGCGCTCCTGGATGATCCGGGCGATCCGGAAGAGGTACTTCGCCCGGTCCCGGCCCGGCATCGGGCCCCAGACCTTCTCGTACGCCTGGCGGGCGGCGCGGACGGCGCGGTCCACGTCCTGCGCGCCGGCCTCGGCGACCTCGGCGAGCACCTCCTCGGAGGCCGGGTTGACCGTCTTGAACGTGCCGCCGTCGGTGGGATCCACGAACTCCCCGTCGACGAAGAGCCCGTAGGAGGCTTTCAGGTCCACCACCGAGCGGGACTCGGGGGCGGGTGCGTATTCGAACATCGGCTCTCAGTCCAGGGTGAAGTAGTCGGGACCGGAGTAGGTGCCGGTCGTCAGCTTGGTGCGCTGCATGAGCAGGTCGTTGAGCAGGCTGGAGGCGCCGAACCGGAACCAGTCCGGGTCCAGCCAGTCCGCGCCGACGGTCTCGTTGACCATCACCAGGTACTTGATGGCGTCCTTGGTGGTCTTGATGCCGCCGGCCGGCTTCACGCCGACCTGCCGGCCGGTGGCGGCCCGGAAGTCGCGGACGGCCTCCAGCATGACCAGGGTCACCGGCGGGGTGGCCGCCACCGGGACCTTGCCGGTGGAGGTCTTGATGAAGTCGCCGCCGGCCAGCATCGCCAGCCAGGAGGCGCGCCGCACGTTGTCGTACGTGGCCAGCTCGCCGGTCTCCAGGATGACCTTGAGGTGCGCGTCGCCGCAGGCCTCCTTGGTGGCCACGATCTCGTCGTAGACCTCCTGGTAGCGGCCGGCGAGGAAGGCGCCCCGGTTGATCACCATGTCGATCTCGTCGGCGCCGGCCGCCACGGCGGCCCGGGTGTCGGCGAGCTTGACCTCCAGCGGGGCCTGGCCCGACGGGAAGGCGGTCGCCACGCTGGCCAGGTGCACGCCGCTGCCGCGCAGCACCTCGGCCACGTGCGGGACCATCGCCGGGTAGACGCAGACCGCGCCCACGTGCGGGCAGGACGGGTCGGCCGGGTCGGGGCGCAGCGCCTTGGCCGCGAGGGCCCGCACCTTTCCCGGGGTGTCCGCCCCTTCGAGGGTGGTCAGGTCGACCATCCGGATCGCCAGGTCGATGGCCTGGGCCTTGGCGGTGGTCTTGATGGAGCGGGTGCCGAGCTGTGCCGCCCGCTGCTCCGCGCCGACCTGGTCCACGCCGGGCAGGCCGTGCAGGAAGGTCCGCAGAGCGGTCTCGGATCGTCCCAACTCGGAGAGCTCCGACCGGGCCGACGTCGCTGTCGCCGTCATGCCCCGAAGTCTACGCACCCGGCCGGACAGTGATCTTGGTCACCGTGCCGTCGCCGGCGCGGTGGTGAGCGAGGTCGCCGGTCCGGCCGCACCCGCAGTGCCGGGACGGGTGGACCGGTAGGTTGAGCGATCGTGGACGTACAC
This sequence comes from Micromonospora reichwaldensis, assembly GCF_031845925.1. NCBI lineage: Bacteria > Bacillati > Actinomycetota > Actinomycetes > Micromonosporales > Micromonosporaceae > Micromonospora > Micromonospora reichwaldensis. Next base: position 82,479 of record NZ_JAVRFL010000031.1, read on the forward strand.
GTCATTGACCATCCGCTCGCCCAGTCGCGGCTGACCGCCATGCGGGACGCGCGCACCGACTCCTCCTCGTTCCGGGCGGCGCTGCACGAACTCACCACCATGCTGGTGTACGAGGCCGCGCGCTCCTTCCCCGTCGAGAAGTACCCGGTGCAGACCCCCGTCACCGGCACCGAGGGCACCCGGCTGGCCAACCCGCCGCTGCTCGTACCGGTGCTGCGGGCCGGCCTGGGCATGGCCGACGCCGCGCTCGGCCTGCTGCCGGAGTCCTCGATGGGCTTCGTCGGCCTGGCCCGGGACGAGGAGACGTACGAGCCGCGCGCCTACATGGAGTCGCTGCCGCGCGACCTGAGCGGCCTGCCGGTGCTGGTGCTCGACCCGATGCTCGCCACCGGCGGCTCGCTGGAGCACTGCTGCCGGCTGCTGGCCGACCGGGGCTGCACCGACATCACGGTGCTCTGCGTGCTCGCCGCGCCCGTCGGCATCGAGCGGCTGGAGCGCTCCGGCCTGCCGCTGCGCCTGGTCACCGCCTCGATCGACGAGGGGCTCAACGACAGCATGTTCATCGTGCCGGGGCTCGGCGACGCCGGCGACCGCCAGTTCGGCGGCATGCCCCGCTTCTGACACCGCTACCGCTCCGCCCGCACCGGCACCTCGGGCGGGCGGAGCGGGCGGCCTTCCCCCGCCGCCCGCTGGTGAATTCTCGTTCTTCCTCCGGCTCCCCGGTAACGATCTGACCCGTCCGGAACACATACCTGGTGTCCCTGTCAGGAACTCCGGTCGGGAGATCGATTGATGAGACCCGCAAGCGAGCGGGACGAGGGCTGGTTCACCAACCTCTATGCCACGCACTACCCGGACATCGTCAGGTACGGCCTGCGTCGGCTGCCCGACGGCGATGCGGCCGCCGAACTCGCCCAGGACGTGTTCGTGGTGGTCTGGCGGCGCCGGAGCGAGGTGCCCGAACGCGCCCTCCCGTGGCTCTACGGCGTCGCGCGACACGTCGTGGCGAACCGGTGGCGGGCCCTGCACGGCAGCCCGAGTCTGCTCCCGCTCGCCGAGGCCGACCAGGTGCCGACACGACTCGCCGAGCCCGAGGCCACGACGCCGGTGCTCGACCTGCGTCGGGCGCTGCGCGCCCTGCCCGAGGCCGACCAGGAGATCCTCCGCCTGGTCGGCTGGGAGGACCTGAGCGTCGCCGATGCCGCCGTCGTCCTGCACTGCACCCGGACCGCCGCCGCCGTGCGGCTCTACCGGGCCCGACGCCGCCTGCGGTCCGTCCTGGCAGCTCCGAACCCGGCCCGCGCCGCCCGGCCGGCGAACGCCCACGCCTGAGAGGAGCATCATGAACACGCAGCAGCAGATTCGGGATGTCCTGGGACCGGCCGACCCGGCGCGAAACGCCCTGGTGGCACCATCGCCGCTCTCCGCGCACGACGTGATCCTCCGCGCGGAGGAGGCGGGCCCGGAGGTGCCGGCGCGCCGGCCCGCGAGCCGGCGCGCGGTCCTGATCGGCGCGGCCGCCACAGTGACCCTGGTCGGGTCCGCCGGGTTGGTGCAGGTGCTACGGGACAGGCCGGTGCCCGCCCTGCCGGCCGCACCGCAGCCGGTCGACGGGGTCGTGCTCCAACCGGTGTCCTACGAGATCAACGCCGCCGAACCGGCCGGGCCGCACCTGCGGGCACTCGCCGCGCGGCTCGTGGACGCACCGTACGACCAAGCGGGGGGTCGCTTCATCTACCACCACACCAAGTCCTGGGGCGGTGTGAGCGCGTTCTCGCCCGAGCGCCACATGAAGAGCTACGTGGAGGAACGTCGCAACTGGGCGGCGCGCGACGGTCGCCGGTGGGGGAAACACGACGTCCTGGGGGTCGAGTATCCCGACGCGGCCTCCCGGGAGTATTGGTCCACGCGGAATCCGACGCGCACGGCGACGCCCCACCCCAGCGCGACGTCGGCGCCCAGCGGGGAGCTCCGCGAGCACCCACCCCAGAAGCTCGGAAAGCTGCCCGGCGATCGGGCGGCGCTCACCCGCATGCTCCGGAACGAGCAATCGGCGGGACACGTGGCCATGGCGGTGCAGGGAGTCTTCGTTACCCACGTGGTGCCCCGGCAGGCCCGGGCCACCATCCTCGCCATTCTTGCCGACAAGCCCGGCTTCGTGTGGCGCGGGCAGGTCGTCGACCGGGCCGGCCGCTCGGGGCTGGCGGTCACCGCTGACCTGACCCCACCGGCGGGAGAGTACCCGCAGCGGGCGCAGATGTTGCTGGTCTTCGACCCGTCGACCGGTGAGCTGCTCGCTTACGAGTACCTGGAGCTGGCTCCCCGGCGTCGCGTTCTGCACTATCTGTTGTTCCTCCGGACCGGTCGTACCGACACGCTCGGCTGAGCACCGTGCCCGTTGGGGCGGGTGGAGTTGGCACCCCCACCCGCTCCGGCGACGGTGGCGACGGGCAGGCGTGCGGAGGGCGGCGGCGCGCCATCGGCGTCGAGTTGGTGCGCGGGGGTGCCCGCACCCGCTAGCGTGTCCGGCCATGACTGGTGTTGCTCTCGCCGAAGAGCTGCTTCTCCTCGCGTACGACGACGAGACCGGCAAGGCGACCATGCCGCGGATCAGCCTCGACCTGGGGATGGCCGCCGCGGTGCTGATCGAACTGGCCCTGGCCGGGCGGATCGCGTACTCCGAGGGGTCCCTGACGGTGGTCGACCCGACGCCCACCGGCGAGCCGCTCGTCGACGGGGTCCTCGCCCGCATGGCCGCCGACACGCCGCACAGCCCCTCGTCCTGGGTGCAGCGGCTGCGGCACGGCCTGCGCGACAAGATCCTCGAGACCCTGTGCGCCCAGGGCGTGGTGCGCGACGTCGACGAGACCGAGCTGGGCTTCATCCACGTGCACCGCTACCCGACGGTGGACCCGGCCGTCGAGGCGGACACCCGACGCCGGCTCGCCGAGGCGCTGGCCAGCGGCGAACTGCCGGACGAGCGGACGGCGGCCCTGGCCACCCTGGTCGCGGTGCTGCGGATGGAGCCGGCGCTCGGCCTGAGCGGTGACGCGGCCCGGGAGGCCCGGCAGCGGCTGGAGGAAATCGCCGGCGGCTCCGGCTTCTCCGGCACCGTCAGCCTGGACGACTCCGTGGTCCGCCCCTCCGTCGGCCTCGTCGTGGCCGCCCTGGCCAGCGCCGTGAACGCCGCCCTGGGCCCCCGCCGCTAACCACCCGACCTGCCCCACCCGACCCGACCCCACCCCACCCACCCATGCCCTGCCCCATCCCCC
>NZ_JAVRFL010000032.1:0-85537 GCF_031845925.1 Micromonospora reichwaldensis
TCGTGGGCCTGCCCGGCGTCGTGAGGCACGCCCACGAGGTCCGCCGGCGGTCGGGACGAGCGCCGTGCGGGTCCGGCGGTGTCAAGGTGATCTCGTCGGTGCCGGTCGGTCCGAGCGGGCCGATCAGCTCCCCGTTGCCGACCGTCGGGTCGACGCCGCGGACCGCGTCCACCTCCCGGCACCGTGGCCGCGACCACCTCGCGCGACAGCGGTACGCCCGTCGTCGCCCGCCGCCTTCACCGCGTCGGTGCTCATGCCCGGCACGCTATGGGGACCACGACGCCGGTGGGAATGAATTCGGCTCCGGCCGAATGCTCAGGCCGAGGCGACGACAGGCTCGTCGCCCACCAGCTGGACGAGCGCCAGGCCGGCCGGTTCGAGGCTGTACAGCACCCGACGGCCCACCCGGCGGCGGTGCACCACACCGGCGGCAAGCAAGGCGGAGAGGTGCTCCGAGACCGTACTCGGTGCCAGCCCGAGGGTGGCGGCGAGCCCGGCCGTGGTGGACGGCCGGAGCAGAGCCCGGAGCACCTGGGCCCGGGCGCGTCCGACCAGGACGGCCAGCCGGTCGGTGACCGCTGCGGGGGACGCGGCCCGCCCCGGGCCCTCCTCGGCGAGCAGTGCCGCGCCGCGCGCCTGGTAGGAGACGGCGACGATCTCCGGATGGTCGGTGGAGCAGGAGAGCGCGCCGCGGGAGAAGATCAGCGGGATCAGCAGCAGCCGCTGGTCGACCGCCTCGATCTGCCGTTCGAGCGGCTTCATGAGGGTGAGGACCGGATTCTCCCAGCGCACCCGCTCGTGCAGGTCGCCCAGGAGCGCATCCGGACCGTCCGCGGCCAACGCGCGGGCCCGGTGCAGCACCTCCTCGTCCAACGCCGCCCGCATCGCCGGCCACCAGGGGCCGATCGCCGCGTCCCAGTAGGCCTCGATGCCGCCCGCCAGCCGGTCCAGCGCGGTCGACCGGTCGGTGACGAACGGCCTCAGCCAGTCGGGCAGGTCGTCGGGGCGGTGGTAGCGGGGGATCTGCTCGGCGATCACCTCGGCGGGCGTCGCGCGCAGCCCGGCCAGTTCGTCGGCCAGGGTCGGGGTCGACGACGGCGGGATCGGGGTCAGGAAGTCGGGCGAGTTGCGGCCGGAGGTGAGTAGCAGCCGGACCGGCGCGGTCGCCGGCACCTCGGCGAGTACCCGCCGGGCGTGCCGCGCCCAGCCGGTGTACGGCCAGGGCGCCTCTCCCGGGTGGTGGTGCAGCAGGTAGAGGCTGGTCCACACCTCCCAGAGCGGGCTGATCGCGATCCGGGTGCGCGCGAGCGTCGGCTCGTCCAGCCTGATCCGGATCACCCCGTCAGCCTAGGCACCGGTGGCCGGGCGGGTTTACTCGGCGGCGATCTTTCCGGGTGGTCGGGTAACCTTGACGGTCGTAAGGCGATGACCCGGCCATCACCGGTGAGCCTCCGGAAGAACAGCCGGTTCACCCCGGCCCAGTAGAACCGGACGGGTCCGGCCCGTCACAGCCGGCCAACGAGCGGGCGGTCGATCCTGGCCGCCAAGCGGGGTGGTACCGCGGGCCTGCCCGGGGGCGCCGTCGAGGCGTACCCGAGAAGGCTCGTCCTCGCAGACCCACACGACAGTGAGCTGCGCGAGGAGAGCGACCCCCGATGGTCTATCCGTTGCACGAACCGACCGCTGCCGGTGTCCCGGCGAGCCCGGACCTGCCCGCGGTCGAGCGCCGGGTCCTGGAGCACTGGACGGCCGACAAGACCTTCGAGGCCTCCGTCGAGGCCAGGCCGGCCTCCGGCCGGCAACCGGAGACCACGGACTCCGTCGAAGGCGGCGTCGCAGGCGACGCCGACAACGAGTACGTCTTCTACGACGGCCCGCCGTTCGCCAACGGCCTGCCGCACTACGGCCACCTCTTCACGGGGTACGTGAAGGACGTGGTGCCGCGCTACCAGACGATGCGCGGTCGGCGGGTGGAGCGGCGTTTCGGCTGGGACTGCCACGGCCTGCCCGCCGAGGTGGTCGCCGAGAAGCAGCTCGGCATCACCAGCAAGGCGGAGATCCTCGACCTCGGCGTGGCCCGGTTCAACGAGGCGTGCCGCTCCTCGGTGCTGGAGTTCACCCACGACTGGGAGCGCTACGTCACCCGGCAGGCCCGCTGGGTCGACTTCGGCAACGACTACAAGACCCTCGACCTGGACTACATGGAAAGCGTCATGTGGGCCTTCAAGACCCTGCACGACAAGGGCCTGGTCTACGAGGGCTTCCGGGTGCTGGCGTACTGCTGGCGCTGCGAGACGCCGCTGTCGAACACCGAGACCCGGATGGACGACGTCTACCGGGACCGGCACGACCCGACGCTGTCGGTCTGGTTCGCGCTGACCCCCGACGAGAGCGCGCCGGAGCTGGTGCGCGGGCCGGTGCGCCTCGGCGTCTGGACCACCACGCCGTGGACCCTGCCGTCCAACCTGGCGCTCGCCGTCGGCCCCGACATCGAGTACGCCGTGCTGGAGCGCGACGGCCAGCGGTACGTGGTCGGGGCGGCGCGGCTGGCCGCGTACGCCAAGGAGCTGGAGGGCTACGAGCAGGTCGGCACCGTCTCCGGCCGCGACCTGGCCGGGCGCCGCTACACCCCGCTGTTCGACTTCCTCGTCGAGCAGGCCGGCCCGAACGCCTACCAGGTGCTCGGCGCGGAGTTCGTCACCACCGAGGACGGCACCGGGATCGTCCACCTGGCCCCGGCCTTCGGCGAGGACGACCAGAACGTCTGCAACGCGGCCGGCATCCCCACCATCGTCACGGTCGACGACCACACCCGGTTCACCGCGCTGGTACCGCCGTACGAGGGCGAGCAGGTCTTCGACGTCAACAAGCCGGTCATCCGGGAGCTCAAGGAGCGGGGGGTCGTCCTCAAGCAGGACACCTACACCCACTCGTACCCGCACTGCTGGCGCTGCGACACCCCGCTGGTCTACAAGGCGGTGTCGTCGTGGTTCGTCGCTGTGACGCGGTTCAAGGACCGGATGGTCGAGCTGAACCAGCAGATCAACTGGACGCCGGGGCACATCAAGGACGGCTCGTTCGGCAAGTGGCTGGCCAACGCCCGGGACTGGTCGATCAGCCGGAACCGGTTCTGGGGCTCGCCGATCCCGGTGTGGAAGTCCGACGACCCGAACCACCCGCGGGTCGACGTCTACGGCTCGCTGGAGGAGATCGAGCGGGACTTCGGCGTACGCCTGAGCGACCTGCACCGGCCGGCGGTGGACGACCTGGTCCGCCCCAACCCGGACGACCCGACGGGGAAGTCGACGATGCGCCGGGTGCCGGAGGTGCTGGACTGCTGGTTCGAGTCCGGCTCGATGCCGTTCGCCCAGGTGCACTACCCGTTCGAGAACCGCGACTGGTTCGAGCACCACTACCCGGGCGACTTCATCGTCGAGTACATCGGGCAGACCCGCGGCTGGTTCTACACGATGCACGTGCTGGCCACCGCGCTGTTCGACCGGCCGGCGTTCCGCAACTGCCTCAGCCACGGCATCCTGCTCGGCTCCGACGGGCGCAAGATGTCCAAGAGCCTGCGCAACTACCCGGACGTCTACCACGTGTTCGACTCGTACGGCTCGGACGCGATGCGCTGGATGCTGATGTCCTCGCCGGTGCTGCGCGGCGGCGACATGGCCGTGACCGAGCCGGGCATCCGCGACGCCGTCCGGCAGGTGCTGCTGCCGCTGTGGAACGTCTGGTACTTCTTCTCGCTCTACGCCAACGCCGACGGGTACACCGCGAAGCGGAACACGACAAGCACCCACCTGCTCGACCGGTACGTGCTGGCGAAGACGAACGAGCTGGTGTCGACGGTCCAGGAGCAGATGGACGCGTACGACATCTCGGGGGCCTGCGTCACCGTGCGGTCCTACCTGGACGCGCTGACCAACTGGTACGTGCGGCGCTCCCGGGACCGGTTCTGGTCCGGCGACGCCGACGCGTTCGACACCCTGTGGACGGTGCTGGAGACGCTGTGCCGGGTGGTGGCGCCGCTCGCGCCGCTGACCGCCGAGGAGATCTGGCGCGGCCTGACCGGGGAGCGGTCGGTGCACCTGACCGACTGGCCGTCCGCCGGGGAGTTCCCGGCCGACCACGACCTGGTCGCGGCGATGGACGCCACCCGGGAGGTCTGCTCGGCGGCGCTGTCGCTGCGCAAGGCGAAGGGCCTGCGGGTGCGGCTGCCGCTGGCGAAGCTCACCGTCGCCTCGCCGGCGGCGGCGCAGCTGCGCCCGTTCGGCGACCTGGTCGCCGACGAGGTCAACGTGAAGGCGGTGCAGTTCACCGACGAGGTGTCGGCGTACTGCCAGCAGGTGCTGACCGTGGTGCCGCGCGCGCTCGGCCCCCGGGTCGGCAAGCAGGTGCAGCAGGTCATCAAGGCGGTCAAGGCCGGGGAGTGGGAGCTGGTCGACGGCGCCCCGGTCGCCGCCGGCGTCACCCTCGCCGAGGGCGAGTACGAGCTGCGCCTGGTCGCCGCCGACGCCGAGCACTCCGCGCCGCTGCCCGGCGGCGAGGGCGTCGTCGTGCTGGACACCGAGGTCACCCCCGAGCTGGCCGCCGAGGGGCTGGCCCGGGACGTCGTCCGGGTGGTGCAGCAGGCCCGCCGCGACGCCGACCTGGACGTCTCGGACCGGATCGTGGTGGCGTTGTCGGCCGGCGAGGAGGTGCGCGCGGCGGTGGCCGCGTACACCGACTTCGTGGCCCGCGAGGTGCTGGCCGACTCCGTCGACTTCGCCGACGGAGTGGACGGTTTCACCGGGGAGGTCGGCGAGGGCGAGCGGGTGACCGTGGCCGTCCGCAGGGTATGAGTCGGTGAGACGGGGGCGGTCCGGCGGAGTGCCGCCGGACCGCCCCCACCGGCCCCGACAGGCCCGCTCACCAGGCGGTCGACCCGCCACCCGGGCGACGACGCGTGGACCCGTCGGTTACGGTGACACCGCCTGTTCGCACACACTCCGCCGGAGGACCAGTGCCCCTGCTCTACACCATCGGCAAGCTCACCGTGGCGCCCGCGCTCCGGCTGGCCTTCCGTCCGACCGTGGAGGGGTTGGAGCACATTCCGGACACGGGGGGTGCGATCTTCGCGGGCAACCACCTCTCGGTCGCCGACGAGCTGTTCCTCGGCACCGTGGTCCCCCGGCACCTGGCGTTCTGGGCCAAGTCGGAGTATTTCAAGGGCACCGGCCCGAAGGGCGCCCTCTCCAAGCACGTGCTCACCGGCCTGGGCGCCATCCCGGTCGAGCGGGCCGGCGGGCGGGCGGCGCTGTCCGCGTTCGACGCCGCCATTCCGGTGCTCAAGGCCGGCGACCTGGTCGCGGTCTATCCGGAGGGGACCCGGTCGCCGGACGGCCGGCTCTACCGGGGGCGCACCGGGGCGGTCCGGCTGGCGGTGGCGGCCGGCGTGCCGGTCATCCCGGTCGGCATGACCGGCACCGACAAGGCCCAGCCCATCGGCACCCGGGTGCCCCGCCCCGGCCGTGCCAAGATCACCATCCGGTTCGGCAAGCCGCTCGACTTCACCGGCCGGTCGGACGACCGCACGTCGCTGCGCGAGATGACCGACGAGGTCATGGCCGAGATCCAGAAGCTCACCGGCCAGGAGTACGTGCCCCGCTACGCCCCGCCGCGCGCGCACTCCGCCACCCCGGGCGACGCCCCGGCCTGAACCCGGGAGCGGGGCGGCCGGAGCCGCGCCGCTGCCCGGTCGTCGACGGCGTCGAGCCGGTGGAGCCGCTACTTCTGGTTGGTGGTGAGCATCTGCTCCCGCAGGGTGCCGAGCAGGGTGGCACTGTCGTCGAGGGAGAGCCGGGTGAAGACCGCGGTGGCGATGCTGCCGTGGTCGACCGAGGTGCACACCACCACGTCCTGGCCGTCGGCGCGCCCCACCGCGCAACGCTGGTGCCGGCCGCGTACGCCGGTGTCGACCACCTGGGCCTCGCCGAGGGAGTACTGCCCGGTGAGCCGGGTGATCTCGTCCTCCGCGTCGGACTCGGGGGTGAACCGGAAGCCGGTGCCGCCGAAGACCGTCACCCGCTTGCCGGCGGGCGTGGCGTAGACGCCGGCGAAGGTCTTCTCCGCCAGCCAGTGCGCCTTGCGCACGTCCGCCTCCAACTGCTTGGCGGTCGCCTTGCTGGTGTTGTCGTCGCGCAGCCGCAGGTCGGCCACCTCGGCCGGCAGGCTGGCCTCGGCCGGGTACTGCGACGCCATCGGCACCCCGTAGTAGGCCGGGCAGCCGCAGCAGCAGGCCAGCATCAGCAGCAGGTACCACGGCCAGCGGCGACGCTTGCGGGCGGGCCTCGGGGCGTACCCCCTGGGGGCCTGCTGGCCGGGTGGCGGGCCGGCCGGCGGCGCCGTCGCCCGCCGTTGCCTCGGCGGCGCGGGTGGCGGAGGCGGGGGTGGCGCAGGCCGGGCCGGGCCGGGCGCCCGGGAGACCGGCGGCGGGGAGACGGGGTAGGCCGCGGGTGACGGGGAGACGGGGTACGCCGACGGCGGCGGGGCGGCCGGGTACGCGGCCCGCGGCGGCGCGGGACGCGGTGGCTCCGGCGGCGCGGGGGAGTGCACGGGCGGCGCGGGGGAGTGCACGGGTGGCGCGGGGGAGTGCACGGGTGGCGCGGAGTGCACGGGTGGCGCCGGCGGCCCGGAGTACGGCCGGGGCGCCGGCGCGGCGGGGTAGGGCAGCGTCGGCGAGGGCGGCGGGGGCGGCGGCAGGTCCCACCCTCCGGTGTCGGCGCCCGCCCACGGGTCGACCGGCGTGCGGTGCTCGGCGGGCTGCTCGGGCGGGGGCGCCGGCGGGGGCACCGGCACCGGGGGGATCTCGGCCGACTCGCCCCAGGCCCGCTTGCGCGGCTTCGGCGGGGGTACCGCCGCCGAACCGCTCCACCGGGGCGCGGGCGGTTCAGCCGGTAGCTCGTCGGGGGCGAACATCCGGGTGCCCTGCGGCCCCACGGCCGGGCGCTCGTCGCCGGGGAACATCCGGGTGCCCTGCGGTCCCGCGGCCGGCGGGCCGTCGTCGGGCAGCAGGCGGGTGCCCTCCGGGCCGGTGCCGGCTACCCGGGTGCCCTCGGCCCCGGTGTCGTCGGCGTCCTGCGGCGCGGTGGCGTCGCCCGTGTCCGGGCGGTCGGTGGCGTCGCCCGTGCTGTGCGGCGCGGTGGCGTCGCCCGAGGCATGCGGCGCGGTGGCGTCACCCGTGTCCGGCAGCGCGGCGTCGGCCCCGGCGTCGCGCGCCCCGGCGTCGTCCGCGTCCTGCCCGATGTCGGTCGTCGCGGTCGGCCCGGGGTCGTCGGTGGGCAGCTCACGGGTGCCCTCCGGGCCCGTGCCGCCAGCGGGGGCGGGCGTTGCGGGGGAGGTCGAGGGCTCCTCGGTGACCGCCGGATCCGGACCCTGGTCCTGACCCGGGGGGCTCCCGTCGGCCGGCCGGTCCGTGCCCGGCTGCGGCTGCGGCATCGCGGCAATCTCCTCTCGCGCCGGTCCGAGGTTAGTACCGATGCGCCAGCGGGGCGATTCCGGCCACCGCCGTCGCCGGTATCGCCCGGTGCCGGAGGGGCGCCGCGACGTGCCGGGGGTGCGGTGGCCGGCGCCCCGGGGGCGTGGCGACCGGCGTGCGCGCGGCGGCCGCCGCCGGGCCGCGTACCCTTGGGCATCATGAGCGTCCCGTCCACCACGCCGCGCCCCGCCGCGGCCAATTCGGTCTGGCCCCGGCTGGAGCCGCTGCTGCCCCAGGTGACCAAGCCCATCCAGTACGTCGGTGGCGAGCTGGGCGCGGTGGTCAAGGACTGGGACGCGGCGGCCGTGCGCTGGGCGCTGATGTACCCCGACGCCTACGAGGTCGGCCTGCCCAACCAGGGCGTGCAGATCCTCTACGAGGTGCTCAACGAGCTGCCCGACGTGCTCGCCGAGCGGACCTACGCGGTCTGGCCGGACCTGGAGAAGCTGATGCGCGCCCACGGCGTGCCGCAGTTCACCGTCGACGCCCACCGTTCCGTGCGCGACTTCGACGTCTTCGGCGTCTCCTTCTCCACCGAGCTGGGCTACACCAACCTGCTCACCGCGATCGACCTGGCCGGCATCCCGCTGCTCGCCGCCGACCGCACCGACGCCGACCCGGTGATCGTGGCCGGCGGCCACGCCGCGTTCAACCCGGAGCCGATCGCCGACTTCGTCGACGCCGCCGTGCTGGGCGACGGCGAGGAGGCGGTCCTGGAGATCACCGGGATCGTGCGGGAGTGGAAGGCCGAGGGCTCCCCGGGCGGGCGCGACGAGCTGCTGCTGCGCCTGGCCCGCACCGAGAGCGTCTACGTGCCGCGCTTCTACGACGTGGACTACCTGCCCGACGGCCGTATCCAGCGGGTCGTGCCGAACCGGCCGGACGTGCCGTTCCGGGTGCACAAGCGCACGACCATGGACCTGGACGCCTGGCCGTACCCGAAGAAGCCCCTGGTGCCGCTCGCGGAGACCGTGCACGAGCGGTACGCCGTGGAGATCTTCCGGGGCTGCACGCGGGGCTGCCGGTTCTGCCAGGCCGGCATGATCACCCGCCCGGTACGCGAGCGCTCCATCACCACCGTCGGGCAGATGGTGCGGGAGGGGCTGGAGTTCTCCGGCTTCCACGAGGTGGGCCTGCTGTCGCTGTCGTCGGCCGACCACTCCGAGATCGGCGACATGTGCTCCGGCCTGGCCCAGCAGTACGAGGGCACCAACGTGTCGCTCTCGCTGCCGTCGACCCGGGTGGACGCGTTCAACATCGACCTCGCGCAGGAGCTGTCCCGCAACGGGCGGCGCACCGGCCTGACCTTCGCCCCCGAGGGCGGGTCGGAGCGGATCCGCAAGGTCATCAACAAGATGGTGTCGAAGGAAGACCTGATCCGCACCGTCGTCACCGCGTACACGAACGGCTGGCGGCAGGTGAAGCTCTACTTCATGTGCGGCCTGCCCACCGAGACCGACGAGGACGTCCTCGAGATCGCGGACATGGCCCACGAGGTCATCCGGGCCGGCCGGGCCGCCACCGGCTCGAAGGACATCCGCTGCACGGTCTCCATCGGCGGGTTCGTGCCGAAGCCGCACACCCCGTTCCAGTGGGCGTCGATGGAGCGGCCGGAGGTCATCGACGGCCGGCTCAAGATGCTCAAGCAGGCGATCAACGCGGACCGGTCGCTCGGCCGGGCGATCGGCTTCCGCTACCACGACGGCGAGCCGTCGCTGATCGAGGGCCTGCTCAGCCGGGGTGACCGGCGGGTCGGCGCGGTGATCCGGCGGGTGTGGGAGAACGGCGGCCGGTTCGACGGCTGGAGCGAGCACTTCTCCTACCAGCGCTGGGTGCAGGCGGCGACCGAGGTGCTGCCGGCCTTCGGCGTCGACCTCGACTGGTACACCACCCGCCAGCGCGACGAGCTGGAGGTCCTGCCCTGGGACCACCTGGACTCGGGCCTGGACAAGGACTGGCTCTGGCAGGACTGGCAGGACTCGCTCAGCGAGTACGAGCAGGACGACTGCCGGTGGACCCCGTGCTTCGACTGTGGCGTCTGCCCGTCGATGGACACCGAGATCCAGATCGGCCCGACCGGGAAGAAGCTCCTCCCGCTCACCCCGATCAACGGTCTGAAGCTCCCCACCGGCGGCCAGCAGTAGCTCCGGCGCACGGCGGGCACGCCCGCCGTGCGCCGGGTTGATCATGTGGTTATCGTCAGCGGCACGCGAGTCGCGAGCAGTGCCGTCACGATCAACCGGTTCCGACACGAGGAGCACGACGATCAGTAGGAAACCACAGCCAGAGGGCGGCCAGGCACCCGTCGTGCAGCGGGTCCGGATCCGGTACGCCAAGCGCGGCCCGCTGCGCTTCACCTCGCACCGGGACTTCGCCCGGGCGTTCGAGCGGGCGCTGCGCCGGGCGGGCGTGCCGATCGCCTTCTCCCAGGGCTTCACCCCGCACCCCAAGATCTCGTACGCCAGCGCGGCCCCGACGGGCGTGGCGAGCGAGGCGGAATACCTGGAGATCGGCCTCCGTGAGCAGGTCGATCCGGCGGAGCTGCGCGCCGCGCTGGACGCCGCCCTCTCGCCCGGTCTCGACGTGCTCGACGCCGTCGTGGCCGCCGGCGGGAGTCTTGCCGACCGGATCGAGGCGTCGCACTGGCGCATCGAGCTGCCCGAGGTCGACCCGGCCGTCCTGCAACGGGCGGTTTCCGCCTTCACGGCCGCCGAGGAAGTGCTGGTCGAGCGGATGACCAAGCAGGGCCGGCGCACCTTCGACGCCCGGGCGGCGGTGATCCGCATCGATGTGATTGCGTCACCGGAGACGCCTTCCGGGGCACCGGCCGTACCGTGTGCGATACTCGAACTGGTCGTGCGGCAGGTCACCCCCTCCGTGCGGCCCGATGACGTCCTTTCCGGCCTCCGCGTGGTGGCCGACCTGGAGCCGCCGGTCTCGCCGAGGGTGATCCGGCTGGCACAGGGCACGCTGACCGCGCAGGATGCGATCGCGGATCCGTTGGAAGCGGACCGCGACGGGGCAACCATCGGTGAACGCTGACCGTCGGTCGACGTTCAGGTAGGCAGACTTCGGCGGTCGTGCACCGTGTGCGCCCGGCGGAAACACTTTTGCGGCGACCCTGCGTGGCAGCGCTCAACCGCGCCCGGGGCAGCCAGAACTGGAGAACGTCCATGCTCGAGAACGAGCCCGAGGGCGGCGAACGGACCGGTTCACAGCCGGCCGGCGAGACCGCTGACAACAGCACCGTCGAGAACGCCGCCGGTGCGGAGAACACCGCCGGCACCGCCGACGCCGGAACCGACGGGGCCGAGCAGGCCCCGGCCGCGCCGGTCCGACGGCGTACGACCCGGCGGCGGGCCACGCCGCTGAACCAGCCGGAGCAGACCGAGGTGCCGGTCGCGGCGTCGACGGCGCCCGTGCCGGGCAGCGGCGAGGCGCCCCAGGCCGAGGTCTTCGCCCCCGTCTCCGGCGACCTCGATGCCGCCCCGAAGGCGACGCGCCGCCGCCGCAAGGCGACGACCGCCAAGGTCGCCGAGGACACCACCACCCCGCCCGCCGAGGCCGCCGGGCAGGCCCCCGAGGTCGCCGCGCCGCCCGCCGCGGAGGCGCCGGTCGCGGCGGACCAGGCACCCGCCGAGCCGGCCGCGCCGCCGGCCAAGGCGACGCGTACCCGCCGGAAGAAGGCCGCCCCCGCCGCGGCCGAGCCGGCCGCGGAGACCCCGACCGACGCCCTCGGGGCCGGCGCCGCGCCCGCGGAGCAGCCGTCGGCCGCCGCCGGCATCGAGCCGGAGGCCGGCACCGGGTTCGGCGCCGCCGCCCCGCCCGCCGCGGTCAGCGGCGCGGAGAGCCGTTCCGGCGAGGTCCCGCCCGGCGTGGCGGTCACCGCGCCCGCCGAGGAGAAGCCGACCGAGGCCGTCGAGCCGGCCGCCGAGCCGGAGCCGGTCGTCGAGCCCGAGCCGGCCGTCGAGCCCGAGCCGCGCACCCGCCGCCGGCGGGCCGCGCTCTCCGCGCCCACCGTGCTGTTCATGGCCCCGCAGCCGGAGGACGTCCCGGTCGCCCGGGTCGTGGCTCCCGCTCCGGAGCCGGAGCCGGAGGAGCCCGCCGCCGAGGAGCCGGCCGAGCCGGCGCGCCGCCGCCGGCGTGGCCGCCGCGACGTCGAGGCGGTCGAGGTCGTCGAGCCCGAGGAACCGACCGAGGAGGCCGAGGAAGCCGACGAGGACGAGGACGAGGACGAGGACGAGAGCGCCGCGGCCCGCCGCCGGCGCCGCCGTGGCCGTCGCGGCCGTGGCCGGGGCAAGGGCGGTGCGGAGGACGCCGAGGACGAGGAGTCCGAGGAGGCCGCGCAGGCCGAGGCGGAGGAGGCCGAGGGCGACGAGGACGAGGAGGCCGAGGGCGGCGACGCGCTGACCCGTCGCCGTCGTCGTCGCCGCCGCCGGGGCGCCGGTGACGTCGAGGCGGGCGCCGACGACGGCGTGCCGACCGTCGTCAAGATCCGCGAGCCGCGCAAGACCGTCGACGAGGTGCAGGGCGTCTCCGGCTCCACCCGGCTGGAGGCCAAGCGGCAGCGCCGCCGCGACGGCCGGGAGCAGCGCCGGACCCGGCCGCCGATCCTCAGCGAGTCGGAGTTCCTGGCCCGCCGGGAGGCCGTCGACCGGGTGATGGCGGTACGCCAGCGCGGCGACCGGACCCAGATCGCCGTCCTGGAGGACGGGGTGCTCGTCGAGCACTACGTCACCCGCAACTCCTCCGGCACCATGGCCGGCAACGTCTACCTCGGCAAGGTGCAGAACGTCCTGCCCAGCATGGAGGCGGCGTTCGTCGACATCGGGCGCGGCCGCAACGCCGTCCTCTACGCCGGCGAGGTCAACTGGGACACCACCGGCCTGGAGGGGCGGGCCCGCTCCATCGAGCAGGCGCTGCGCTCCGGCGACTCGGTGCTGGTGCAGGTCACCAAGGACCCGATCGGCCACAAGGGCGCCCGGCTGACCAGCCACATCGCGCTCTCCGGCCGGCACCTGGTCTACGTGCCCCACGGCAACGCGTCCGGCATCAGCCGCAAGCTGCCCGACACCGAGCGCAAGCGGCTGCGCGACGTGCTGAAGAAGCTGGTGCCGGACGGCGCGGGCGTGATCGTCCGGACCGCCGCCGAGGGCGCCAGCGAGGACGAGCTGGCGCGCGACGTCAAGCGGCTCCAGGCGCAGTGGGAGGACATCCAGGCCAAGGCGACCGAGGGCGGCGCCCCGGTGCTGCTCTACGAGGAGCCGGACCTGGTCATCCGGGTCGTCCGGGACCTGTTCAACGAGGACTTCCGCGAGCTGGTGATCGAGGGCGAGCAGTCGTACGACATCGTCGAGTCGTACCTGTCGCACGTCTCGCCGGACCTGGTCGCCCGGCTGCGCCGGCATGTCGGCACCACCGACGTCTTCGCCGAGTACCGGATCGACGAGCAGATCATCAAGGGGCTGGACCGCAAGGTCTTTCTCCCCTCGGGCGGCTCGCTGGTGATCGACCGGACCGAGGCGATGACGGTCATCGACGTCAACACCGGCAAGTACACCGGCTCCGGGGGCAACCTGGAGGAGACGGTCACCCGGAACAACCTGGAGGCGGCCGAGGAGATCGTCCGCCAGCTCCGGCTGCGCGACCTCGGCGGCATCGTGGTGATCGACTTCATCGACATGGTGCTGGAGTCCAACCGTGAGCTGGTGCTGCGCCGGCTGACCGAGTGCCTGGGCCGGGACCGGACCAAGCACCAGGTCACCGAGATCACCTCGCTCGGGCTGGTGCAGATGACCCGCAAGCGGATCGGCGCGGGCCTGCTGGAGGCGTTCAGCGAGACCTGCGAGTGCTGCAAGGGCCGGGGCCTGATCATGCACACCGAGCCGGTGCCGGAGAAGCCGCGTTCCGGCGGTGGCGGCGCGGGGGAGAAGGTCAAGGCGGTCGCCTCGGCCGTGGCCGCCCCGGCGGCGGCGGAGCAGGGCGCCGGCTCGTCCCGGCGCCGGGCGCGCAAGAGTGCGCCGGCCGAGCGCACCGTGGCCGAGGTCACCGAGACCGTCGCCGACGCCGGCCCGGAAACCGAATACCACGACACCATGGGCTACGACCTGTCCCGCTACGAGGCGGACACGGCCGCCGCTGGAGAGGTCGCCGACAGTCAGACGGGCGAGTCGGCCCGGCTGGCCGCCCCGGACGACCCGGACGCGCTCTCCGACGCCGACAGCGACGAGTCGGAGGGGGGCTCCGGTCGGCGCCGGTCCCGCCGCAGCGGCGCGCGGCGGCGTACCCGGCCGTGACCGGCTGACCGACCCGACGTGTGACAGGGCCCCTCCCCGGTGATGTCCGGCGGGAGGGGCCCTGTCGTATGGTCGATCCCCGGCCACGATCGGCCGCCTGCGGTCAGGAGAAGAACGATGCGCCGTCTGCTCGCCGTCACCGCGCTCACCGCCGTCCTGCTCTCCGGCGCCGGGTGCGCGGCCGAGCGCCCGGAGCGGGCCGGCCCACCCGGCGGCGCACCGAGCGGTGGCGTCACGCCGGGCGGATCCGTCGGCGGCGGGGCGCCGGGGGCCGGCAGCGGGGCGGCCGGCGGCAACGCGCCCGAGGTGTGTGCCGCGGCACAGCGGGCCGGCGAGACGGCCGTGCGGACGTACGTCGAGGAACTCGGCAAGATGGTCGCGGCGGTCGGGGCGGACGACGCCGCGGCGGCCCGGACCGCCCGGGACCGCATCTCCACCGCGCTGACCGACTGGCGCAGCACGCTGCGGCGCGAGTCGACCCGGGCCGAGGACGCGCAGCTCAAGACCCTCCTCGCGGACATGGCGGCGGAGGTCGGCACGCTGGGCACCGACGTCGACTCGATCGACGAGACCGGGCTCGACCGGCTCCGGCAGCGCCTCGACCAGCTCTGCGCCCGCTGACCGGCGGGGCCCGGTTTGGGCCTCAGCCCTCCGATGGCGTACGCTGGCCTGCGGTGCACTTTGGTGTACCGAGTTCTCGCGTGCCCGCGCCGCCGTGCCTCTGCTACCCGGCGAGCCGCCGCGGGAACACCCGCCAGCAGCCTCAACGACAGGGAGTCCGCCTCCGATGTACGCGATCGTCAAGACCGGCGGCAAGCAGTACAAGGTCGCCGAGGGCGACGTGATCGAGGTCGAGAAGCTCGTCGGTGCCCCCGGCGACGCGGTGAAGCTCACCGCGGTGCTCCTCGTCGACGGTGACGACCTGGTGACCGACGCGGCGAAGCTTGCCAAGGTCGCGGTGTCCGGCGAGATCGCCGCGCACACCAAGGGCCCGAAGATCCGGATCCACAAGTTCAAGAACAAGACCGGCTACCACAAGCGCCAGGGTCACCGCCAGCCGTTGACCCAGGTCAAGGTGACCGGCATCTCCAGCGGGAAGTAGGTCGTCCTCAGATGGCTCACAAAAAGGGTGCGTCCAGCTCGCGCAACGGCCGTGACTCCGCGGCGCAGCGGCTCGGCGTGAAGCGCTTCGGTGGTCAGGTCGTCAGCGCGGGTGAGATCCTCATCCGTCAGCGTGGCACCAAGTTCCACCCCGGTGACCTGGTCGGCCGCGGCGGAGACGACACGCTCTTCGCGCTGGCCGCCGGTTCGGTCCAGTTCGGCACCAAGCGCGGTCGCAAGACCGTCAGCATCGTGCCGCAGCAGTAGTTCGAAGGCGTTGCGGGCCGCGGACCTCGTGTCCCGGCCCGCTTCGCTTTTTTCGTGCGGGGCGTGACCCTCGCTGGAAGGATTGACGCCCGTGGCGACGTTCGTTGACCGGGTCGTCCTGCACCTGCAGGCCGGCGATGGTGGGCACGGTTGTGTCTCGATCCATCGGGAGAAGTTCAAGCCGTTCGGCGGGCCCGACGGCGGCAACGGCGGGCACGGCGGCAGCGTGTCCCTGGTGGTCGACCCGCAGGTGACGACGTTGCTGGACTTCCACTTCCGCCCGCACGTGAAGGCCGAGAACGGCAAGGGTGGCGCCGGGTCGAACCGGGACGGCGCGAACGGCCGCAACCTCGTGCTCAAGGTGCCGAACGGCACCGTGGTGCAGGCCCCCGACGGCACGGTCCTGGCCGACATGGTCGGCACCGGCACGACCTTCGAGGTGGCCCGGGGCGGGCGCGGCGGCCGGGGCAACGCGTCGCTCGCCAACGCCCGGCGCAAGGCCCCCGGCTTCGCCGAGCTGGGCGAGCCCGGCGAGCAGCTCGACGTGGTGCTGGAGCTCAAGAGCGTCGCCGACGTCGGGCTGGTGGGCTTCCCGTCGGCCGGCAAGTCGTCGCTGATCTCGGTGATCTCCGCCGCCAAGCCGAAGATCGCCGACTACCCGTTCACCACCCTCGTGCCCAACCTGGGCGTGGTCCGGCTGGACAACCACACCTTCACCGTCGCCGACGTGCCCGGCCTGATCCCCGGGGCGGCCACCGGCAAGGGCCTCGGCCTGGAGTTCCTGCGGCACGTCGAGCGCTGCGCGGTGCTGGTGCACGTCATCGACACCGCCACCCTGGAGCCCGGCCGGGACCCGGTCGCCGACATCGACACCATCGAGGCCGAGCTGACCGAGTACGGCGGCCTGGCCGACCGTCCCCGGCTGGTGGCGCTCAACAAGGTCGACGTGCCCGACGGCCGGGACCTGGCCGAGATCGTCCGCCCCGACCTGCAGGAGCGCGGTTTCCGGGTGTTCGAGGTCTCCGCGGCGACCCGGGAGGGTCTCAAGGAGCTCATGTACGCCATGGCGGAGCTGGTGGAGCAGGGACGCAAGGCCGCGCCGCCGGCCGAGGCGACCCGGATCGTGATCCGGCCCCGGGCGGTCGACGACGCCGGCTTCACCATCGAGGCCGCGCCGGACGGCGCCTGGGTCGTGCACGGCGTCCGTCCCGAGCGGTGGGTGCGGCAGACGAACTTCGACAACGACGAGGCCGTCGGCTACCTGGCCGACCGGCTGGCCCGCCTCGGTGTCGAGGAGAAGCTGGGCAAGGCCGGCGCGGAACCGGGCGACCTGGTCCGGATCGGCGAGCGGGAGTTCGACTGGCAGCCGACCCTCTACGCCGGGGCCGACTTCATCCCCGGCAACCGGGGCACCGACGTCCGGCTGGAGGAGAAGTCCACCCGGGCGTCCGCCGCGGAGCGGCTGGCGGCCCGCAAGGCCCGCCGGCAGCGCCCGGAGGACGACGTCGAGGGCACCGACGCCGACGTCTCCGACGACGTCGACCCGGCGGACGGCTTCGGCGACGCCGGGCCGGTCCGGGAGGCCGACCCGTCCGACGGGCCCGGTCCTTCCCAGGAGCCCGGCCCGTCCCGCGTCGCGGCGGCGGGCGACGCCGAATAGCCCGCCCAGGCTGGCGACGCCGAATGGCCCGCCCAGGCTGGCGACGCCGAATGGCTCGTCGCGCTCCGTGCGCGGGTCGACTGCCGGAAACCTGCCCGAAATCCCCGCCGCCTAGCGTGGCCTGATGCTGATCGAGTCGCGCCCCGCCACCGATGCGGAGATCGACGCCCTGGTCACCGCCCAGCAGCGCGAGCTGCGGGCGGCCGACGGCGGGCTGGACGGCCAGGCGACCGTCACCCACGACGACATCCGCTACCTGGTGGTGGTCGCCGACGGGCGGGCGGTCGCCTGCGGCGGGATCCAGGCGCTCGACGCCGGCACCGGCGAGGTGAAGCGGATGTACGTCCGCCCGGCCTACCGGGGGCGGGGCGTCGCCCGGCAGTTGCTGACCGCGCTGGAGGAGCTGGCCTTCCAGCAGGGGTACGCGGTTCTCCGCCTGGAGACCGGCACGTACCTGCGGGCCGCGATCGGGCTCTACACCTCCAGCGGGTACGAGCCGATCCCGGTCTACGGCGAGTACGTCGGCAACCCGTACAGCGTGTGCTTCGCCAAGCGGCTGCGCGTGCCGGCCTGACGGGGCCGGGCGGTCAGTCGCCGGTGTGCGCGTGTACGGCGGTGACCGGCTTCGACTCCGGCGACGCGTGCTGACGCAGGAAGATGCTCAGCACGATCAGCGTGCCGACGGCGAGGAACTCGCTCTGCCAGTTCTGCATCGACTGGAACCAGAAGTCGCTCGTGCCGAGGAACTCCCACGCGCCGATCGGCGGCGCCCCGCTCTGCAGCGCCTGCTGCTGGTTGTAGTCGGCGGTCCCCCCGAGCAGGTGGCCGACGAACGAGCCGGCGAAGATCAGCAGCAGCGCGATGGAGAGGCTGTTGCGGTAGACCACCAGGGGCAGCCCGCCGGCGCGTACGGGCCAGGGGGAGCCCGGGGTGGCCCGCCGCTCGTCGTCCTCGGGCCGGTCGGTCTGCCCCACCGGCTTCGACTCCGCCGACCCGCGCTGCACCAGGTAGGCGGTGAGCAGGACGTAGCCGCCCATCTGGAGGAACTCCGACTCCCAGTTCTCGAAGACCGACTCCACGAAGTGCCCGGTGCCCAGGTACGCCGGCCAGCTGGTCGGCGCGGCCCCGAACTCGGCCAGCTCCTGGTTGTACGTCTGCCAGCCGAACACGCTCTGCAGGACCAGGAAGACGAGGAAGGCGCCGAACATCGCCACGGAGAGCGCGTTGTCACGCAACCACCTCGGCATGACGACCTCCTCGTCGACGGACCTCCGACCTCCGTGCCCGAAGGGCGCGGCGGGCAAACGCCGCCACGCGGCGCGGGTCAGGGACGGTCGAAGGGGTCGTCGGCCCGGGTGCCCGTGCCCACCTGGTTGGAGAGCAGCAGCCCGAAGGCGAGCATGCCGAAGCCGAGGACCAGGTGCAGCCAGTTGTCGGCGTCGTTGACCGGGATGAAGTTCGCCGCGCTCTCCCGGTCGATCGCGAAGCCGTACAGCCACAGGCCGAGGTAGAGGGCGCCGCCGCCGGCGAGGAAGACCCGGGCCCCGGCGACGCTGCGGGCCAGCAGCAGGCCGGCCAGTCCGAAGCCCAGGTGCAGCGCGTTGTGCAGGATCGACACCTGGAACAGGCCGAGCAGCCGGGCCTCGGAGTGGTGGCCGGCGAACGTCATGTCGGCGTAGTTGATGGTGATGCCGGGGATGAACCCGAGCACTCCGATCAGGGCGAAGACCCCGGCCGCGGCCACGGCGGCGAGCTGCACCTTCGGCTTCGGGCCCGCCGGGCCGCCGCGTGCGTGTCGTGCCATCGATTCACCTCCGTGGATCCGCGGAACGCCCTGCCCGCGGCGCCGGCAGCGGGGGAGCGTCCGCCACTGTGCGTGGCGGAGCCGACACGCGATCCGGCGATCCTCCATTTTGTAGCGGCCCGACGGCGGCCCGCAGGGAAAGTCACGAAGGAGGTATGGAACCGGCGACGCAGGGTAGGTCAAGAGATGCGACGGCAGGAACCGGCCGAGCGCATCCCCCCAGCACACACCCGCGAAGACTTTCCGAGCGGAAGGGAAATCATGACCTACGATCTGTCACCCACGACTTCCACGTACGGGCAGGATTCGAGCAACGGCAGCGGCGTCCGCGAGCAGGCCCGTCAGGTCGGCTCGGAGGCCAGGCACGCCGGCGGCGCCGTCGCCGGGACGGCCAAGGAGCAGGGCAGGGAGGTCGTCGGCGAGGCGAAGCTCCAGGCGCGCAACCTCTACGGCGAGGCCCGCAGCCAGCTCGCCAGCCAGGCCGGCGACCAGCAGCGGCGCGCCGCCGGTGGGCTCCGTTCGCTGGCCGACGAGATGCGCTCGATGGCGGAGCAGGGCGGCCAGGCCGGCCCGGTGAGCGAGATCGCCCGCCAGGCCGCCGACCGGGTGCACGGCGTGGCCGGCTGGCTGGAGCAGCGCGAACCCGGCGACCTCATCTCCGAGGTGCGCGACTACGCGCGTCGCAACCCGGGCACCTTCCTGGTCGGCGCCGCCGTGCTGGGTGTGCTCGCCGGCCGGCTGACCAAGAACATCTCGGCCGCCGGCGACGGCCAGGGTGGCAACGGCTACCCCGCGTACGGCTCGGGCGCCGGCTACGACCCGGAGCGGACCGCGGTCATCCCGACCCCGCCGGCCCCGCGCGCGGTGCCGGACGCCGTACCGCCGGGCGGCTACCTCGACCCGACCCCGGGCGCGTACGCCGACCCGCAGACCACCACCAGCTACGCCGACCCCGCCGGTGGTGTCGGCCAGCCGCTGCCGCCGGTGAGCCAGACCGACCCGCTGCCGGGCGTGCCGTCCACCGGGACCACCCGTCCGTGAGCCCACGAATGATCCGAAGGGAGGCGGCGGCATGAGCATGCCGACGCAGGGGGCGGGGCTGGACTCCGGTCACCACCCCCACGACGCGGACGAGGTCAGGGGCAGCTCGATCGGTGAGCTGATGCGCCAGGTCACCAGCGACCTGTCGACCCTGATGCGGCAGGAGGTCGAGCTGGCCAAGGCCGAGATCCGCCAGGAGGGCAAGAAGGCGGGCAAGGCCGCCGGCCTCTTCGGCGGCGCCGGCTTCGGCGGCTACATGGTGGCCCTCTTCCTGTCGCTGGCCCTCTGGGCCGGGCTGTCCAACGTGATGGACGCCGGCTGGGCGGCCCTGATCGTGGCCGTCATCTGGGGCGCGATCGCCGCGGTCCTCTACACCAAGGCCAAGAAGAGCGCCGAGCACATCCGCGGCCTCAAGCAGACCAACGACAGCGTGCAGCGGATCCCCGGCGCGCTCAAGCCCCATCCGCAGGAGGTCACCCGATGAGCACCGACCCGGACCAGATCCGCCGGGAGATCGAAGCCACCCGGAACAACCTGAGTTCCGACGTGGACGCGCTGGCGTACAAGGTCAGCCCCGCCCGCATCGTCGACGACCGCAAGCAGCGGGCCCGCAACGCACTGCAGAATGTGAGGGACAAGGTGATGGGAAGCGCTTCCGACCTGGGTCACAGCACCAAGCACGGCGCCCACGCGGTGGGCGACCACGCCTCCTCGGCAGCATCGACCGTGAGCGACAAGGCCCACTCGGCCGCCTCGACGGTCAGCGACAAGGCGCACTCGGCGGCCTCGACGGTCAGCGACGCCGCGCAGCGGGCGCCGCACGTGATCCGGCAGAAGTCCGAGGGCAACCCGCTGGCTGCCGGCCTGATCGCCTTCGGCGTCGGCTGGCTCGCCTCCTCGCTGATCCCGGCGACCCGCCGCGAGCAGCAGGTGGCGTCGCAGGTCAAGGAGAAGGCCGGCGAGCACGCCGGGGTGGTGAAGGAGAAGCTGGGCGAGGTCGCCAGCGAGCTGAAGGAGGAGCTGCGCGAGCCGGCGCAGCACGCCACCCAGTCGGTGCGCTCCACCGCCCAGGACGCGGTGCACGCCGTCAAGGACGACACCCGTTCGGCCGCGCACGACGTGAAGGACCACGCGCAGCAGTCCCGCGAACAGGTGCGGTACTGACCAGCCCGATCACCGTACGCCGCAGCTCGCGGCCACTCCCGGAGCACGCTTCGGGGAGTGGCCGCGAGCTGTCGTGTGCGTCCCGGGCACGCCCCGCCGTGGGCGTGGGTGACGGTGCGGAGAGTCAGCGCAGGTCGCGGCGGAGGGTGCGTTCGAAGTGGGCGGCGCGACGCACCCGGCCGCCCGCGTAGCAGACCCCGCCGAGGAGCAGGCGCCGGCCGACGGCGAGCCAGCCGCACACGCCGCGCTCCAGCACCCAGAGCGGGGCGGCCAGGGCGGTGGCCGGCGGGAAGACCGCGGTGCCCCCGCCCCGGCGCCGGCCCGCCTCGGCGAGCGCCACCGTGGTCACGGCCGCCCCGAGCAGCAGCCTCGGCCGCCGGGTCGCGACCGCCGCCGCCAGCGCCGGCAGGACCGCGAGCGAGGTGACCAGGCGGGCCGGCTGGGCCAGGTCGTCGTACGCCTGGCGGACCCGTTGGCCCAGGAAGTGGGCGGTGTCCGGCGGCAGCCGGCGTACGTGCAGCCAGGCGGGTGCCGCCTCGGTCCCCCCGTACGCGCGCACGGTGCGGATCAGCTCCAGGTTCTCGAAGAGCACGTCCGGGTCGTATCCGCCCATGGCGAGGAAGGTGCTCCGGCGTACCGCCAGGGTGCCGGGGTAGTCGGCGCCGAGCGCCCGGTTGAGCAGGCTGCGCCCCGTGTCCCACCACGCGTGCCAGGGCAGCGGGTCGAAGTAGTTCTGCGGCCGGACCAGGTCCACCCGGTCGAGCAGCCGGTGCACGGCGAGCAGCCCCGCCTCGTCGTACCGGACGTCGTCGTCGGCGATCACCACGTGCTCGTGCCGGGCCGCGCCGACGCCGGTGAGCACCCCGGTCACCTTGCCGTTGACGCCGCGCAGGGCGGGATCCGGCCGCAGGTGCCGGACGAGGGCGCGCCAGGCCTCCGCGTGCCGGGCGAACACCTCCGGCGGCGACCCGTCGACCACGGTCACGTCGACCAGGGCGCTCAGCCGCCGCAGGTAGGCGGTCAGTTCGGTCAGATCGGCGTCGTCGGTCCAGCGCAGCGGCAGCACGTACGCCATGGGAAGCCGGCGGTCGTCGGCGGGCCCGGTCGTCGGCGCGCCGGTGCCGCGGCCGTCGCCGCCGGGAGCGGCCCCGGCCGGGCGGGCCGGGGCGCTCACGCCCGCTCCGGGCGGCGGTAGACGGAGACGTGCTCGCGGCTGTGGTCGGTGAACGGCCGGCCGCTCCAGTCCTCCCACCGGTGCTCGCGGCGCAGCCCGGCCAGCTCGGCCATCAGGTCCAGCTCCGCCGGCCAGGCGTAACGGTGGTTGGCGGGCAGCAGGTGCACCCCGCCGTTGCCGATCCGGACCTTCGTGGTGGTCATCCGCTGCTCTGCGGGGTGCAGCAGGGCCGCCTCCAGCAGCACCACGTCCTCCGCCACCCGCACTGGACGCAGCGCGCCGCCGGCGCGGAAGGCGCCCGGGTCGGGCACCCACGCCTCGACGACGAACCGGCCGCCGGGCCGCAGGTGGGCGGCGGCGTTGCGGAAGCAGGCCACCTGGGCGGCCTGGTCCGGCAGCGCGAAGATCGTGTTGAACGCGAGCACCACCAGGGCGAACTCGCCGGGCACCCGGGTCTCGGCGAAGTCGCCGACGGCCACCTCGACCGCGTCCCCGCCGGGCTTGGCGCGCAGCCCGGCGGCCATCTCCGGGGAGCCCTCGACACCGGCGACGGTCAGTCCCCGGGCGACCAGCGGCAGGGCGAGCCGGCCGGTGCCGATGCCGAACTCGCACACCGGGCCGCCGTCGGCCAGATCGGCGAGGCGCTCCACCGCCGCGTCCGGTGTCAGGTGCGCGTACGTCTCGTCGTAGACGTCCGCGGCGTGCCGGCCGTACTCGCTGGCGTCGAAGGACACGGTGCCTCCCGGCGATGGTGGGTGCCCGCAGCAGGTGCCCGGTTATCGACCGGGCAAACCGGCGCGTCGTTTCGGTCGGGCGGTCCCGGGTAGCGCAACTGGTGCGGGTGGTCGATCCCCGGGCACCCGGGCGGAGGAGACGAGATGACCAGCAACGGAACGAGGTGGGCGCTGCTCGGCGCCACCACCGTGACCGTGGTCGGCGTCGGCAGGGCGGTGGCCCGTCGACGACGCCGGCACCAGCCCGAGCGCCGCGACGGCTGGTACGTGGTGCGGCGCGGGGTGACGATCGACCGGCCGGCGGCGGCGGTCATCGGCTTCTGGACCGACCGGGAGCGGATGGACCGGGCCCTGGCCGGGTGGGCGACCCTGGAACGGCTCGACGACGACCGGTGGCGCTGCGTGGCGCGGGATCCGGCCGGCGGGGGCACCGAGTGGCGGGCGGAGATCACCGTCGAGGGACCCGGGCGGCTGCGCTGGCGGGTCACCGACGGGCCGGAGCAGGAGGGCACGGTCCACCTGATGCCGGCGCCCCGGGACCGGGGCACGGAGGTCCGCGCCGAGCTGCGGTGGCGCTCCGGGCCGCTGCGCCGGGCGTTCGGACTCCTCGGCGGCGACGACCCGGACCAGGCCCTGCGGGACGCGCTGCGCCGGGTGAAGGCGCTGGTGGAGTGCGGCCAGGTCATCGACACCCGGCGGGACCCGTCCGGGCGCGGCCCGGCCCAGGAGAAGGCGACCGACAAGGTGCGGGAGAGGCTGCGGACGGGAGGGCGGGCATGAGGGCGCTCTGCTGGGAAGGCGTCGGCAAGCTGGCCGTACGCGACGTGCCGGAGCCGCGGATCCGCGCCGAGGGCGACATCATCGTCAAGGTCGGCGCCAGCAGCGTGTGCGGCTCCGACCTGCACCTGATCAACGGCTTCCTGCCGGCGATGCGGGAGGGCGACGTCCTCGGCCACGAGTTCATGGGCGAGGTCGTGGAGACCGGCCCCGGCGTACGGCGGCTGCGCGTCGGCGACCGCGTCGTGGTCGGCTCGGTGGTGGCCTGCGGCGGCTGCTGGTACTGCCGCACCGAGCAGTACTCGCTCTGCGACAACTCCAACCCGCAGCCGGTCTTCACCGAGAAGCTCTGGGGTCACTCGCCGGCCGGCATCCTCGGCTACTCGCACGCCGCCGGTGGCTACTCCGGCAGCCACGCCGAGTACGTCCGGGTGCCCTTCGGCGACATCGGGGCGTTCCAGGTGCCCGACGGGGTGCCCGACGACTCGGTGGTGTTCGCCTCCGACGCGATGCCCACCGGTTGGATGGCCGCCGACTTCTGCGCGCTGAAGGGCGGTGAGGTGGTCGCGGTCTGGGGCGCCGGCGGGGTCGGCCAGATGGCGGCCCGGTCCGCCCAGCTCCTCGGCGCCGAGCGGGTGATCGTGATCGACCGGCTGCCGGAGCGGCTCGCCACCGCCGCCGACCGGCTCGGCGTGGAGACGGTCAACTACGCCGAGACCGACGTGCTGGAGGCGCTGCGGGAGATGACCGCCGGCCGGGGGCCGGACGCGTGCATCGAGGCCGTCGGCATGGAGTCGCACGACGTCGGGCCGGTGTACGCGTACGACCGGGCGAAGCAGGCGGCCCGGCTGCAGACCGACCGCCCCACGTCGGTCCGGCAGGCGATCATGGCCTGCCGCAAGGGCGGCACGGTGAGCATCGTCGGCGTCTACGCCGGCCTGGTGGACAAGTTCCCGCTCGGCGCGGCGATGAACAAGGCGCTGGTGCTGCGGATGGGGCAGATGCACGCCCAGCGCTACATCCCGATGCTGCTGGACCGGATCGCGGCCGGCGAGATCGATCCCGGTTACCTGGCCACCCACCCGATGCCGCTGGAGCAGGGCGCGCGGGGCTACGAGATGTTCGAGAAGAAGGAGGACGGCTGCCTGCGCAGCGTCCTGCACCCGGCCTGAGCGCGTCGCGACCGCACCGCCCCGGGGCCGTCGAGGTCCCCGGGGCGGTGTCGTTTCAGGCCGTGCGGCGGACGTTGGTGACCAGGAACCCGCTCGGTGGCAGCGCCGGCATCCGGTGCAGGCTCAACGCCAGGTCCTGCGGTGGCACGTCGTACCGCATCGTCGTGGTCAGGTTCGTCACCGCCCGCTTCAACAGCTCGATCGTGATCCACTCCCCGGCGCAGCGGTGACCGGTCAGGTGCTCGCCGCCGCCCTGCGGCACGAGGGCGAACGGGTCGCCCCGCCAACCGGTGAAGCGCTCCGGCCGGAACCGCTCCGGTTCCGGCCAGAGCGCCGGGTGGTGGTTGGTGCCGTACAGGTCGAGCAGCACCCGCCGGCCGCGCGGGAAGTGGTAGCCCTGCCAGTCGAACGAGCGCCGGACCCGGGCGGCGGCCACGGGGAAGAAGGGATAGTAGCGGCGTACCTCCTGCACGAAGCTCTCGGCGGCCTCGTCGCTCTCCCGGACCCGTTCCCGCCAGGCCGGGTGATCGTGCAGGGCCAGCGCGGCGAAGACGACGAAGCGGTCGACGGCGACCGTGGGCCGCAGCACGTTGAGCAGCTCGACGGCCGCGATCCGGCGGGGGAGCAGCCGCCCGTGGGCGTCGCGGTGCTCGGCGATCACCCGCAGCGCGCTGCCGTCGGGGGCGGGGAGCGTGCCGGCGCGCTGCCGGTCGACTACCTGGCCGATCCAGCGTTCGCCCCGGCGGCGGCCCCACAGCCCACGCCAGTGCTGGGGGCCGAGCGCCGCCGGCCCTTCGATCATGGCGTGCAGCTCGGCGGTACGCCGGTCCACCTCGGAGTCCGCGAGCGGCACGCCGGCCCACGCGCAGACCGCGCGGGTCAGCATCCGGCCGACCTCGTCGTAGAGCACCACCGGCCTGCCCGACTCCCAGGACGGGACGCGGGCCCGCCACTCGTCGTCGAAGAGCTGCGCGAGCTGCCGGACCGCGGCCGGCGTCATGATCGACATGAACATGGCCTTGCGGTCGGCGTGGTCCGCCCCGTCGAGGCCCTGCACACCGCCGCGGCCGGTGAGGGTGCGCTGCGCCCGCTTCGGCATGGCGCCCGCCCGGACGAAGCGCTCGGTGTCGTAGAAGAGCTCCGCCGCCGCCCGGCCGCGCAGGCAGATGGTGGGCTCCAGCAGCAGCCGGGCCTGGAAGATGTCCGTGCCGTGGCGGTTGCAGCGCCGGCCCACGAAGCGGTAGCCGTCGCGTAGGAACGCCACCGAGCTGTCCGGGCTGCGCTCCGTCGGGATGGTCGCCATCGGGCCTCCTGACCGAAGGTGGCGGCCGTTGCCGGCCGGGTCCTGTCCGTGCCTCTGCGTCTACCCGGGCCGGCGTGCCTGAACCCCGCCGCCGGGTCGGCCGCGGCGCGGGGCGGGTGGCGCCGGGGAGGGGCCAGCGGACGACGCGTCTGCTGGCCCCTCCCAGGGACGCTGCTAGCTGGTTTCCTCGGGGGAGCGGTCCGCGCCGGTCCGCCGCCGGCACGACCCGGCGGTGGCCCGGACGGAACGCGGGCGGCCCACCGCAGGACGAGGCCGCCCACGATCGCCACGGGGAGGACACATGCGTGACAACAGGCCGGCGTACTGGCGGCAACGGCAGGCGCGGGAGGCGCTCGGCGCGGCCGGGGAGGTCGCCGGCGCGTCGTTGATCGCGCCGCCCCGCCGCTCGGCCCGGCCGGGCCGGTTCTTCACGGTGCACCTCGGCTTCACCGCCGCCGATCTGGCGTCGGCCCGGGAGTTGGCCGTCGGGTACGCGGAGGCGCTGAGTCTGCTGCGGCCCGAGGTGGCCCTGGGCGCGTCGGCGCTGTCGCCGGCCGAGGCGTGGCAGCAGGCCGAGCGGTTGTTCTGCGGCGCGTCCGGCCCGGACGGCGAGCGCTGCGCCGACGTTGCCGGCCATCCCGGCTTCCATCACGCTCCGGGGCCGGGCGGGCTCGGCTGGGGCGACGGCGACTAGCCACCATTCGAGGTCACCCATGCGGCGGATGAATTGCAACGGTACGCGGGGCGCCCGATCCCGTACCGCCGCCGGCCGGGGGAACAGCCGACCCATCGACGATGTCCTATTGCGAAGCCTGCGTGACCACGAGTAGCTTGGCACCGTTGCAGAGCCGAGCCGGCCTCGCACCCGTACGTCGCACTCGTCACGAGCGCGCCGCGCACCGCCATCCGCGTGCGCCTGGGCAGGCGTGCCTGTGCCCCGATCTGTCGGGGCCTCACCCTGAGGTAGGCCATGAAGAGAAGACTCCTCTCCGTCGGCGCTGCGCTGCTCGCCGTCGCCGCGTCCGTCCTGGTGTTCGTCAAGCCGGCGGACGCGGCCGTGGGACTGCACGTCGACGGCCGCCACATCGTCGAGGCGAACGGCCAGCCGTTCGTCATGCGAGGCGTCAACCACCCCCACGTCTGGTACACGGGCGAGACCGACTCGTTCGCCGACGTCAAGGCGCTCGGCGCCAACACCGTCCGGGTGGTGCTGGGCAGCGGCAAGCGCTGGGGTCCGTCCACCGACGTCGCCGACGTGATCTCACTGTGCAAGCAGAACCGGCTGATCTGCGTACTGGAGGTCCACGACACCACCGGCTACGGCGAGGAGGGCGCCGCCGCGTCGCTCGACGAGGCGGTCGACTACTGGATCAGCCAGAAGAGCGCGCTCGTCGGCCAGGAGAACCACGTCGTCATCAACATCGGCAACGAGCCGATCGGCAACGTCAACGCCGGCCAGTGGACCGCCGCGACCACCGCCGCGATCACGAAGATGCGGGCCAACGGCTTCGAGCACCTGCTCATGGTCGACGGCCCGAACTGGGGCCAGGACTGGCAGTACGTCATGCGGGACAACGCGCAGGCGATCCTGGACGCCGACAGCCGGCGCAACACCGTGCTCTCCATCCACATGTACGCGGTGTTCAACACGGCCACGGCCATCACCGACTACCTGGACCGGTTCGAGGACAACGGCTGGCCGCTGGTCATCGGCGAGTTCGGCTGGCGGTTCAACGCCAACGAGGTCGACCACGAGACGATCCTGGCCGAGTCGCAGGCCCGTGGCCTGGGCTACCTCGGCTGGTCCTGGAGCGGCAACACCGACCCGATCCTGGACATGGCCACCAGCTTCGACCCCGCGCGGCTCACCACCTGGGGTGAGCGGATCTTCAACGGCGCCAACGGCATCAGGGCCACCGCCAGGGAGGCCACGATCTTCGGCGGTGGGCCGAGCCCCACCGCGACGGCGACGCCCACGGCCAGCCCGACGGCTCAGCCCACCCCGACGCCTCAGCCGACCCCGACGGACCCGCCCACCCCCACCCCGACCAGCGGCAGCAGGTCCTGCACCGCCGCCTACCGGATCGTGGGCCAGTGGCCGGGCGGCTTCCAGGGGGAGATCCGGATCACCGCCGGGAACGCGGCGATCAGCGGCTGGACCGTGACGTGGGCCCTCGCCTCCGGCCAGGCCGTCAACCAGGCCTGGAACGCGACGGTCACCACCAGCGGATCCGCTGTCGCCGCGCGCAACGTGAGCTACAACGGCAGCCTCGGCCCGGGTGCCGACACGGTCGTCGGCTTCCTCGGCTCGTGGAGCGGCACCAACCCCGTTCCGCCGCTGACCTGCACCGCCACCTGACGGCCGAGCGTGCGGGCCGGACGCGGTCAGCCCGGCCCGCACGCTCGGGCAGTCAGCGGTCAGCCCGCCCTCAGTCCAGGTCGAACTCGCCGTCCTGGGCGCCGGCGACGAAGGCGTCCCACTCGGCCTGGGTGAAGACCAGGACCGGGCCGTCCGGCTCGGCGGAGTTGCGCATGCCGATCAGGTCGTCGACGAAGGCGACCTCGACGGCGCTCTCGGAGGTGTCGCCCTCGGCCCGCTGCCAGACCGCCCGGGAGAGGTCGAAGTCACCCTTGGGGTGCGAAGCCATCGTTCAGTCCTCCAGTGCCAGGGGGTCATGAGGGAAACACGCACGGTTCCCCATCGGGCAGGATAAGCGGATGCCGAGCCTGACCCGTGTAGAGGCGACCGCGCGTGGCGCGGCGATCACCGTCGAGTCCTATCAGGTGGACCTCGACCTGACCGGCGACGGCGAGCGGTTCCGCTCCGACGTCACCATCCGCTTCCGGGCGACCCCCGGCGCGGAGACCTTCGTCGAGGTCCAACCCGCGAAACTGCTGGCCGTACGACTCAACGACCGCGACGTCGACCCGGCCGCGCTGGACGACAACCGGCTGCCGCTGACCGGGCTGGCCGAGGCCAACACGCTCACCGTCGCCGCCGAGATGGCGTACTCGAACACCGGGGAGGGGATGCACCGCTTCGTCGACCCCGCCGACGGCGAGACCTACCTCTACGCGCTGTCCTTCCTGGACAACGCGCCGCGTATCTTCGCCGCCTTCGACCAGCCCGACCTGAAGGCCCCGGTCACCATGTCGGTCACCGCCCCGCCGGAGTGGACCGTCGCGGCCAACGGCCAGCTCGCCGCCACGCCGCGCCCCGGGCGCTGGGAGTTCGCCCCGACGGCGCCGCTGGCCACGTACTTCGTCTCGCTGATCGCCGGCCCCTGGCACGTCCGGCGCGGCGAGCACGACGGCATCCCGCTCGGCGTCTACTGCCGGCGCTCCCTGGCGGCGCACCTGGATGCCGACGCCGAGGAGATCCTCACCGTCACCGGGCAGTGCCTCGACCGGTTCCACCAGCTCTTCGCCGAGCGCTACCCGTTCGGCAAGTACGACCAGGCGTTCGTGCCGGAGTTCAACGCCGGCGCGATGGAGAACCCGGGCCTCGTCACCTTCCGCGACGACTACGTCTTCCGCTCCGCGGTCACCGACACCGAGCGGGAGCAGCGGGCCACCACCATCGCCCACGAGATGGCGCACATGTGGTTCGGCGACCTGGTCACCATGCGCTGGTGGGACGACCTGTGGCTGAACGAGTCCTTCGCGGAGTACCTCGGCACCCGGGTGACCGCCGAGGCGACCCGGTTCGACCAGGCCTGGACGACCTTCGCCCTGCGGCGCAAGGCCTGGGGCTACGCGGCCGACCAGCGCCCCTCCACCCACCCCGTGGCGCCCGAGGAGGTCGCCGACGCCGCCGAGGGCCTGCTCAACTTCGACGGCATCTCGTACGCCAAGGGCGCCAGCGTGCTGCGGCAACTGGTCGCCTGGCTCGGCGACGACGCCTTCCTCGCCGGCCTCAACGCCCACTTCGCGAAGCACCGGTTCGGCAACGCCACCCTGACCGACCTGCTCGGCAGCCTCGCCGCAGCCGCCGGGCGGGACCTGTCCGGCTGGGCGGAACGCTGGCTGCGCTCGGCGCAGGTCGACACGCTGCGCGCCGAGGTCAGCGTCGACGCGGACGGCCGCTACAGCCAGGTGGCGATCCGGCAGAGCGCCCCCGACTCGTACCCGGTGCTGCGCCCGCACCGCATCGGCGTCGGCCGGTACGCCGCCGACGGGACGGTCCTCCGGACGGAGGTCGACCTGGACCCGGACGCCGACGGCGGCCGTACGGTGCTGACCGGGCTGGTCGGCGAGCCGGCGGCCCGGCTGCTGCTGCCCAACGACGGCGACCTGACGTTCGCCAAGATCCGGCTCGACCCCGCGTCGGCGGACGCCGTGCCGCTGGTGCTGCCCGGCCTGGCCGACCCGCTGGCCCGGGCGCTGCTCTGGGGCGAGTCGCTGGACGCCGCCACCGACGGGGAGCGTCCGGTCGCCGGCCTGGTGGCCCTGATCGCCGCCGCCCTCCCCGCCGAGACCGAGGTGATCATCGCCGAGGACGTGCTCACGCTCAGCCGCTCGCTGGTCGACCGTTACCTCGACCCGCCCGCCCGCGAGGCCGCCCTGACGCAGGTCGCCGCCGCCTGCCGGAAACTGCTCGACGGCGCCCCGGCGGGCGGCTCGCTCCAGCTCGCGGCGGCCCGGGGCTGGATCGCCGCCAGCACCGACGCGGACCGGCTGGCCGGCTGGCTCGCCGGCCGGGACGTCCCGCCGGGGCTCGCGGTCGACGCCGAGTTGCGCTGGGCGCTGCTGCTGCGGCTGGTGGTGCTCGGCGCGACCGGCGCGGCGGAGGTCGCCGCCGAGGCCGCGGCCGACCCGAGCGCCGCCGGTGCCGAGCGGGCCGCCCGCTGCCGCGCGGCGCTGCCCGATCCGGCCGCCAAGCGGGCCGCGTGGGAGATCGTCGTGTCGAACACCGAGCTGTCGAACCGACTCGTCGAGGCGACCGCGGAGGGGTTCTGGCAGCCGGAGCAGGCCGAGCTGACCGCCGGCTACGTCGAGCGGTACTTCGCGGACATGCCCGCCGCCGCGCGGGCGCGTACACCCTGGGTGGCCGACCATGTCGCGAGACTGGCCTTCCCCCGGCACGCCGTGGCGCAGCCCACCCGGGAGGCGGCCGCGGCGCTGCTGGCCCGCGACGACGTCACCCCCGGCCTGCGCCGCGTGGTGACCGACGCCGACGACGACCTGCGCCGCGCCCTGGTCGCCCGGACGGCGGTCGCCGCGGCGGCGGCCTGACGGCCGACGGGGTGGTCACCATGGGGCGTCGAGGCTGAGTCGCCGGACGGGGACGGTCCGGCGGCCCCCCGGGGCCGCCGGTTCCGCCCGGCCTAGGATCGCGGGGTGGAGGAAGACATCCGGCGGGTCGGGATCATGGGCGGCACCTTCGACCCGATCCACCACGGGCACCTCGTCGCGGCCAGCGAGGTGGCGGACCGGTTCGGGCTGGACGAGGTGGTCTTCGTCCCCACCGGCCAGCCGTGGCAGAAGGCGGACGAGCCGGTCAGCCCGGCGGAGGACCGCTACCTGATGACGGTCATCGCCACCGCCTCCAACCCGCGCTTCCAGGTCAGCCGGGTGGACATCGACCGGGGCGGGCCCACCTACACCGTCGACACCCTGCGTGACCTGCACGCCGAGTACGGCCCGAAGGTACAGCTGTTCTTCATCACCGGGGCGGACGCGCTGGAGCGGATCCTCTCCTGGAAGGACCTGGACGAGATCTTCGAGCTGGCTCACTTCATCGGGGTGACCCGGCCCGGCTTCGAGCTGACCGCCGCGCACCTGCCGGCCGACACGGTGAGCCTGGTGCAGGTCCCGGCCATGGCCATCTCGTCCACGGACTGCCGGGCCAGGGTCGCCCGGGGAGAGCCGGTCTGGTATCTGGTGCCGGACGGTGTGGTGCAGTACATCGCCAAGCGACGCCTCTATCAGCCGTAATTCGGCCCGTTATGGGGCGGTTCGGGCGGGTAACGCGCCAGAACTGACGAGTCGGGATTCCACCGGGTGTGAGACGCTTGGAGGATCGCACGGTTGATCGAAGGAGAACGGTGACAATTTCCGAACGCGCCCACGAGTTGGCCATCGCCGCCGCCCAGGCCGCGGCCGACAAGAAGGCGCAGGACATCGTCATCATCGACGTGGGCGACCAGCTCGCCATCACCGACGCGTTCCTGCTCGCCGCGGCTCCCAACGAGCGTCAGGTGCTCGCCATCGTCGATGCCATCGAGGAGCGGCTGCTGGAGCTGCCGGAGAAGGCCAAGCCGATCCGGCGCGAGGGCGAGCGGGGCGGCCGGTGGGTGCTGCTCGACTACGTCGACATCGTGGTGCACGTCCAGCACACCGAGGAGCGTGAGTTCTACGCCCTCGACCGGCTCTGGAAGGACTGCCCGACGATCCCGTTCGTCGACCGCGACCTCGTCGACGCCGAGTCCGGCACCGGCTCCACCACCGCGGAATGACCCGCCTGATCATCTGGCGGCACGGCAACACCGACTGGAACGCCGCCAGCCGGGTCCAGGGGCAGACTGACGTACCGCTCAACGACCTCGGCCGCGAGCAGGCCCGCACCGCGGCGCCCCTGCTGGCCGGGCTGCGGCCCGACGCCATCGTGGCCAGCGACCTGAGCCGCGCGGCGGACACCGCCGGCGCGCTGGCCGCGCTGACCGGACTGCCGGTGCGCACCGACCCACGGCTGCGGGAGCGGCACTTCGGTTCCTGGCAGGGGCTCGCCCTCACCGAGGCCGCCGAGCGCCACCCCGCCGAGTTCGCCCGCTGGCGGGCCGGCGACCCGGACCCGGGCGCCGGCATCGAGACCCTGGACGACCTCGGCAAGCGGATGGGCGCGGCCCTGTCCGACGCCGCCGACGCCGTGCCCGGCGGCACCGTGGTGGTGGCCACCCACGGCGGCGCGGCCCGGCAGGGCTGCGGCCACCTGCTCGGCTGGGAGCACGCCGTCCTGCGCACCATGGGCTCGCTGCAGAACTGCCACTGGACCGAGCTGCGCCACGACGCCACCCGGGGCTGGCACCTGCGCGCCCACAACGTCGGCCTGATCACCGTCCCGGCCACCGAGGCCGTCTGACCCGGGCGTTCCCCGACGACATCGGCTAGCGTGCCGGGCATGCCCGTCGCGGTCGTCACCGACTCCACCGCCTACCTCCCGCCCGAGCTGCTGCGCGTGCACCGGCTGACGGTGGTGCCGCTGGCCGTCGTGCTCAACGGCGCCGAAGGGCTGGAGGGGGTGGAGACCACCCCCGCCGACGCCACCCGGGCGCTCGGCGGCCGGCGCGTCTCGGTGAGCACCTCCCGCCCCGCGCCGGAGCAGTTCGCCCAGACGTACCGGGAGCTGTTCGACGCGGGTGCCGACGGGATCGTCTCGGTGCACCTGTCGGCCGAGCTCTCCGGCACGGTGGAGGCCGCCCGGCTGGCCGCCGCCGGGTTCGGCGACCGGGTCGCCGTGGTCGACAGCCGCTCGACCGGCATGGGCCTCGGCTTCCCCGCCGTCGCCGCCGCCACGGCCGCCGAGCGCGGCGAGGACCTGTCGGCGGTACGCGACGCCGCCGTCGACGCCATCGCCCGCACCAGCATCTGGTTCTACGTCGACACGCTGGAGTTCCTCCGCCGGGGCGGCCGGATCGGCGCCGCCGAGGCGCTGCTCGGCACCGCCCTGTCGGTCAAGCCGATCATGCACATGCCGGACGGCGCGATCGTCCTCAAAGACAAGGTGCGTACGGCCAGCCGGGGCGTGGCGCGGCTGGCCGACCTGGCCGTCGAGGCCGCCGGCGACGCCGACGTGGATCTGGCCGTGCACCACCTCGCCGCGCCGCAGCGGGCGGAGGCGCTGCTGGAGGCGCTGACGGCCCGGCTGGGCGACCGCCTGCACGACTCGTACGTCTCGGAGGCCGGCGCCGTCGTCGCCGCGCACGCCGGGCCCGGCCTGGCCTGCGTGGTCGTGCACCGCCGGCCGCCGGTCAGCGGCTAGGGCGTCCTCTCGACCGTGATCGCTGTCGATCACGCGGGGCAGCGTCGGCACCCGTCCGGATGCCATCGTGACCCGATGAAGGACGACCTGCACAGTTACCTGAAGGGCGGCCGTGACGCGCTGCTGTGGAAGCTCGACGGCCTGGGCGAGTACGACGCCCGGCGCCCGCTGACCCCGACCGCGACCAACCTGCTCGGTCTCGTGAAGCACGCGACGGCCATGGAGATCCTCTACTTCGGCGTCGTGTTCGGCCGGCCGTTCGCGCAGGAGTTGCCGTACGTCGGCGACGCCGCCGAGACCAATGCCGACATGTGGGCGACCGCGGACGAGAGTCGCGAAGAGATCGTGGCGTCGTACCGTCGCGCCAGCTCCCACGCCGACACCACCATCGAAGCCCTCGCGCTCGACGACGTCGGCCGGGTGCCGTGGTGGGGCGATGCCACGGTCACACTGCACCGCGTCCTGGTCCACGTCGTCGCGGAGACACAACGGCACGCCGGCCACGCGGACATCGTGCGCGAGCTGGTCGACGGCGCGGCCGGGCTGCTTCCCGGGAACGACAACCTGCCACCCGCTGACGAGCCGTGGTGGCGGGACCACCGCCAGCGGGTGGAACAGGCTGCCCTGGACGCCAGCAACCGCTGAGCTGCCGTTCTTCGCCGCCCTAGCACATCACCCGCATGATCAGGCGGTTGTCCACAGGCGGTGCCGTCATCCACAGCCGTACCCAGGCCGGCCGCGCGGCCCGGGCTCGCGGACCTAGCTTCGCGTCGTGTCAGAAGACGAGGAGACGGTGGTCCGGGAACGACTGCGCCAGCTGGTGGCGGGCTGGCCGTCGGGCGCCGCACCGGCGCACCCCGGCGGGTCCGCCGATCCCCTCGAACGGACCGGCGAACCCGCCGGGCCGTTCGACGACCGTCAGGGGTCGGCCGGGCTGTCCGTCGATCATCGGAGGCTCGCCGGGCTGTCCGTCGACAATCCGGGCTCGGTCGGGGTGCCGGAGCCGGTCGTGGCGCTGCCGCCCCGCACCCCGGCGCTGCCGTCCCGCACCCCGGCGTCGCCGGCCGGCGCGGCGGGGCCGCCGGAGCCCGACCCGCCGGACCGCGCCCC
Source organism: Micromonospora reichwaldensis (assembly GCF_031845925.1). NCBI lineage: Bacteria > Bacillati > Actinomycetota > Actinomycetes > Micromonosporales > Micromonosporaceae > Micromonospora > Micromonospora reichwaldensis. Next base: position 35,107 of record NZ_JAVRFL010000032.1, read on the forward strand.
CGAGGCCGGTGTGGCGTCCCGGTTGCCGGGGCCCGGGGCGTTCGACCCCGGCCGGCGGGGAGTGCGGGCGCTGGCCGCCGTCGCCGTGCTGGTGGTGCTCGGGGCCGGCTTCTGGGCCTGGCGGTCCCGGCCGCAGACCGAGCCGGTCCGCCCGGTCGCCACCGCCGAGGCAGCCGATGCGACGGTGACCGGCCTCGCGGAACCGGCCGCCACGTCGGCCGGCGAACTGGTGGTCGCGGTCGCCGGCAAGGTACGCCGTCCCGGGCTGGTCCGGGTGCCGGCCGGCGCGCGGGTCGCCGACGTCGTGGAGGCGGCCGGCGGGGCGCTGCCGGGGGTGGACGTGGCCCTGCTCAACCCCGCCCGCAAGGTCACCGACGGGGAACTGATCCTGGTCGGCGTCACGGCACCGCCGGGCGCGGCACCCCCGCCCGGGGCGGCTCCCGGCGGCGCGCCGGGGGCGCCCGGCGCGGGCGGCCGGCTCAACCTGAACACCGCGACGCTCGCGCAGCTCGACGCGCTGCCGGGCGTCGGGCCGGTGCTCGCCCAGCGCATCCTCACCCACCGCGACCAGCAGGGCGGCTTCCGCTCGGTCGGCGACCTGCGCCAGGTCGACGGCATCGGCGACGCCCGCTACGAGCAGCTCAAGGACCTGGTGACGGTGTGACGGCGGGCGGCGCGCTCGGCCCGCCCGGCCCTGGCCCCGGCTCGTTCGGCTCCGGCCTGGCCCGCCCCGGGACGTCCGGCGCCGATGCCGGGGGCGAGCGGGTCGCGGCGGCCATCGACCTGCGGCTGGCCGGTCTGGCCGTGGCCACCTGGCTCGCCGCGCTGGCCGGGCTGCACCTGACCGTCGGCCGGACCCTGCTCCTGGCGGCGGTGGCCGCCGGGGCGGCCGGGCTGGGCGGCCTGCACCTGGCCGGCGTCCTCGGGCGGCCGGCCGACCCCGTCCGGCGGTACGGCTGGATCGCCGTCGCCGTGCTGCTCGGCGTGGTCTGCGGCGCGACGGCCACCGCCGCGCGGCTGTCCGTCCGCGACGCCGGGCCCGTCCGCGCCCTGGTCGAGGAGCGGGCGGTCGTCACCGCCGAACTGGTCGTCCGCGACGACCCCCGCCCCGTACGCGGCGTCGCCGGGCGCCCGGCCACCCTGCTCGTGCCGGCCGAGCTGACCTGGTTCACCGGCCCGGACGGACGACGGGTCGCGACGCCGGCCCGCGTGCTGGTCCTCGCCACCGATCCCGGCTGGCGGGGGCTGCTGCCCGGGCAGCGGCTGACCGCCGAAGGACGGCTCGCCGCCCCTCGCGGCGGCGACCTGACCGCGGCGGTGCTGAGCGCGGCCGGACCGCCGGTGCCGCACGGGGGCGCCCCGTCGCCGCAGCGGGCCGCCGGATCGTTGCGGGCCGGCCTGCAACGCGCCTGCCTGCCGCTCCCCGACGAGCAGGGCGGGCTGCTGCCCGGCCTGGTGGTCGGCGACACGAGCCGGCTGCCGCCCACCGTCGAGGAGGACTTCCTCGCCACCGGCATAACCCACCTGAACGCGGTCTCCGGCTCCAACGTGGCCATCGTCGTCGGGGCGGTGCTGCTGCTGGCCCGGTGGGCGCGGGCCGGGCCGTGGCTGGCCGCCGGGCTCTGCGGGCTGGCCCTGGTGGGCTTCGTCATCCTGGTCCGTCCCTCGCCCAGCGTGGTACGCGCCGCCACCATGGGCGCCATCGGGCTGGCGGCGTTGGCGGCCGGGCGTCCCCGGGCGGCGCTGCCCGCCCTCTCCGCCGGGGTGGCCGTGCTGGTGCTGGTCGACCCGGAGCTGGCCGGCGACGCCGGCTTCGCGCTCTCCGTACTGGCCACCGGCGGTCTGCTGCTGCTCGCCCCGAGGTGGCGCGACGGGCTGCGTCGGCGCGGGGTGCCGGCCGGGCTCGCCGAGGCGCTGGCCGTCCCGGCGGCCGCGCAGCTCGCCTGCGCCCCGGTGGTGGCGGGGATCTCGGGCACGGTGAGCCTGGTCGCCGTGCCGGCGAACCTGCTCGCGGTGCCGGCCATCGCGCCCGCCACGGTGCTCGGGGTGCTGGCGGCGGCGGTGTCGCCCGTCTGGCCGGCGGGGGCGGAGTTCGTCGCGTGGCTGGCCAGCTGGCCGGCCTGGTGGCTGGTCCTGGTGGCGCGGCACGGAGCGCGGCTGCCGGCGGGCACGCTGCCGTGGCCGGGCGGGGTGCCGGGGGCCCTGCTGCTGGCCGGGCTGACCGTCGCGCTGCTGGTGGCCACCCGGCGCCCGGTCGTACGCCGGCTGGTGGTGGTGGTCGTCGTCGCCGTCGTGGCCGGCACGCTGCCCGTACGGCTGGCCGCCCCCGGCTGGCCCCCGGCGGGCTGGGTGGTCGCCGCCTGCGCGGTCGGCCAGGGCGACACCGTCGTGCTGCCGGTGGCGGCCGGCCGGGCGGTGGTGGTCGACGCCGGGCCGGACCCGGGGGCGGCGGACGGCTGCCTGCGTCGGCTGGGCGTACGGGAGGTCGCGCTGCTGGTGGTCAGCCACTTCCACGTCGACCACACCGGCGGCGTGGCGGGCGTGTTCCGGGGTCGACCGGTGGGCGCCGTGCTCACCCCGCAGTGGTCCGAGCCCGCCGCCGGGCGGGAACTGGTCCTCGCCGAGGCCGCGGCGCACTCCGTCGACGTGGTGGCGGGCGCGGCCGGGTGGCGGTACCGGGAGGGTGGCGTCGAGTTCACCGTCATCGGCCCGCCCCGCCCGATGCGTGGCACCCGGTCGGACCCGAACAACAACTCGCTGATGCTGCTCGCCACCGTCTCCGGCGTACGGATCCTGCTCGCCGGGGACGCCGAGACCGAGGAGCAGCGGGCGTTGCTGGACGCCACCTCGCCGGGCGGCCTGCGGGCCGAGGTGCTGAAGGTCGCGCACCACGGGTCGGCCTACCAGGACCCGGCCTTCCTGGACGCGGTGCGTCCCGTGGTGGCCCTGGTGCCGGTGGGGACGGGCAACACCTACGGGCATCCCAATCCGGCGGTGCTCGGGCGGCTGGCCCGGGGCGGGGCGCGGGTGCTGCGTACCGACACGGAGGGGGACGTGGCGGCGGTGCTCGGCCGGGCCGGCCTGGGAGTGGCGACACGCGGCACGCCGCCGGGCCGACAACGGTAGTAATAGACGGCGATTATTGGCTTTAGCGGGGCACTGAGGTAAATGTCTGGATTTGCGCTGAGTGCGGGCTCTGCAACCGGAGTGCCGACGAGCAGACTGGATCCGGCCGTCGGCCGTGCGAATATGGGCGGCGTGACCGCCGCCAGCCTCGCTCCTATTCTGCTCGTCCTCGGCGACGAGGAACTGCTCGCCACGCGCGCGGTCACCGAAGCCGTCGCGAAGGCCCGCAGCGTCGACCCCGACGTGGACGTCCGCGAATACCAGGCCGGTGCCCTCGTCGTCGGCGAGATCGCCGAGATGCTCAGCCCGTCCCTCTTCGGCGGGCGACGGGTGCTGGTGCTGCGCGCCGGCCAGGACGCCCGCAAGGACCTGGTGGCGGCCCTGCTGGCGTACGCGAAGAATCCCGACCCGGACGTACAGCTGATCGTGCTGCACCTCGGCGGGGCCAAGGGCAAGGCGTTCGCCGACGGGCTGAAGGCGGCCGGCGCGACGGTGGTGCCGGCGGCCAAGCTCAAGGGGCACCGCGACCGGGTGGCCTTCGTCCGGGACGAGATCCGCCGGGCCGGCGGGAAGTGCACCGACGACGCGGCCGAGACGCTCATCGCGGCGGTCGGCAACGACCTGCGCGAGCTGGCCGCCGCCTGCTCCCAGCTGATGGCCGACACCGACGGCCGCATCGGTGCCGACACGGTCTCCCGCTACTACCGGGGCCGGGTCGAGGTGACCGGCTTCACCGTCGCCGACGCCGCCATGGTGGGCGACGTGCCGGCGGCGCTGGAGGCGCTGCGCTGGGCGCTGCACGTGGGGGTCGACCCGGTGCCGATCGCCGACGCGATCGCCGACGGCGTCCGCACCGTGGCCCGGGTGGCCGCCGCCGGCAGGGGCGACCCCTTCCAGTTGGCGAGCACCCTCGGCATGCCGGCGTGGAAGATCAGGTCCGCCCAGCAGCGGGCCCGTGGCTGGACGCCCGAAGGGCTGGTCGAGGCGATGCGGGCCGCGGCCGAGTGCAACGCGGCCGTCAAGGGCGGCTCGGACGACCGCGCGTACGCGCTGGAGCGGGCCGTGTTCTCGGTCGCCGCCGCCCGGCAGGGCGGCACCCGGTGAGCGGAGCACCCCGCGGCTCGTGGGCCACGATCCCCGCCGACGAGGAGCGGTACCGTCCGCTCTACGCGCGCCTGCTCCGGCTGCGCTTCGTCAACCCGGGCGGGGTGCTCTGCTTCCTCTTCTTCGAGGGCGCCGTCGCGCTCGCCGCGCTGCTCGCCCTGGCCGAGCTGGTGACCTGGTGGTCGGTGCTCGTCCTGCCCGCCACGGTGGCCGCGATGGTGAAGCTCAACGACATGGTGGCCGCGATGGTGGTCCACACCGCCGCCCTCGTGCCCGAGCAGGAACGGGACCGCTTCCGCCAGCAGATGGAGCCGGTGGTCGGGCGGGCCAGGGTCGACTGGGTCGCGCAGACCGTGCCGGGCGTCGTCGTCACGGCGTCGCCGGTGCCGCACGCCGCGCGGGCCGTACGCGACCGGCAGATGTACCTGGACGCGCAGCACGGCACGGGGGAGCGCGACGGTGGCCGCGCGGACGCCGAGTTCGGCCCGCAGCGCGCCCACCCCGATCCGCTGGGCTGACGATCCGCCGCCGACCGAAGGCCGGTCACGGGCGACCCGACGGCGATCCGACGACCGATCGGTCCCCGGTAGGCCGTGGCCCACCCGGGGACGCCCCGCTTGAGACCTTGGCAGGAGACGGCCCCGTTGAGGGCCCGTTCCCGCCAAGATCTGCTGTGCGACCGACGGCGAGCCACGAAGAGCCGCAGCGGACGACGCCAGGGCACGGCGAACGACCTCGGCATGGCGACCGACGTCCGGCCTCGGCGGACGGCGGCGCGTCCGCAGTGCAGCGCGTGAAACGCAGACAGCCGGAAGCCCCGGGTCGTGCCCGGGGCTTCCGGTCAGGTCTGAGGTCGCCTCGTCAGGCGGAGAGCGACACCACGCGCCGGGCGATCGCGGACTTGCGGTTCGCGGCCTGGTTCGAGTGGATCACGCCCTTGCTGACCGCCTTGTCCAGCTTGCGCGAGGCGTCCCGCATGAGGATGGTGGCCTTCTCGACGTCACCGGCCTCAGCGGCCTCGTTGAACTTCCGGACGGCGGTCTTCAGCGACGACTTGACCGACTTGTTACGCAGCCGGCGCTTCTCGTTCTGCCGGTTGCGCTTGATCTGGGACTTGATGTTCGCCACGCGACAGCCTCGTCTTGATAGCTCGGGTTGGTCTGCATTCCGCGCGCGACGAGCATGCGTCATCGCTGCGCGAAGAGCCAGGTTACCAGGTCGCCCGGGACGAGCCAAAACGGCTCGGTCCCCGCCCTGGTGAGCGCCGCGCCCCACGCCCGCGGCGAGCGGCCGTGGGCATGCCACAACCACGGCGAGCGGTCCGGTCAGGTCCAGCCCTGCCGGCGGGCGAGCCAGTCGAGTGACTGCTCGCCGCTCCACCGCTGGTGCGCCGGAAGGTGCGGCGACGCGGTCCCGGGCGTCGAGGCGGCGGTGGTGAGGAAGTAGCCGGACAGGGCGGCGAGGCTGGCGTCCAGCGCGTCGGGAGGTGCGCCCGCCGATGCCGGGTGCCGGGCGAAGAGCGCGTCGGCGTCCAGGCCGTCGGCGTACGCGGTGAGCAGCAGGGTCACCAGGTCGAACCAGGGCGGCCCCTGGCAGAGCCATGTCCAGTCGCAGAACCAGGCCCGCCCGGCGCCGTCGATCAGCACGTTGTCCAGCCGCAGGTCGCCGTGGATCAGACCGGTCGCGCCGGCGGCGTACGCGGGGAGGCGGGACTCCAGCGCGACCAGCTCGGGCAGGCGGTCCCTCAGCGGCGCGGGCAGCGGCGGTGCCGGCTCCCGGCCGGCGGCCACCTCACCCCACCAGAGGATGTCGTCGTGGGCCAGGTCGGCGAGGTGGGGCAGCCCGAGTTCGCGCAGCCCGGACGGCGCACCGGCCAGCGCGGCGGCGATGTCGGCGTACCCGGTCAGGGTCGCGGTCAGCTCGGCGGGGTCCCAGGGCAGCCGGGGCGTGTGCCCGTCGACGGCGTCGAGGCAGAGCGCGAACCAGCCGGCCTCGTGCAGCGTCCACCGGGGGCGGGGCGCCGGCAGCCCGGCCGGGAGCCGGTCGAGGATCGCGGCCTCCCGGGCGTACCAGTCGACCAGTCGCGGTTGCTCGGCGGTGGCCGCGGCCTTGACGAAGGCCCGGCCCCCGGCGGCGGTGCGGAGCACGGCGGCGAAGCCGCGGGTGAAGCCGGCGCCGGCGACCCGGGCCTCGACCACGGGCGCGCCGAGGCGGTCGCCGATGGCGGTACGCAGCGCCGCCGGCAGCGTCGCCCACTCGGGCCGGCGGGCGGTCGCGTGGTAGGGCACGGGCGGTGGGGACGTCGGGGTCACGCCACCATGCTGCCGGGCGGCGGGTCGGCCCGCACCGCCTCTGCGCCCGCCGGCCGCGACCCGCCGGGCCTGCCGTGGCGGGGCGGGGGCGGCGCGCGGTCTGCCAGACTGCCAGGCCATGAGGACCGACGACTTCTGGCAGTTGATCGACCGGGCCCGGGCCGGCGGCGGGGGAGAGCCGCACGCGGTCGCCGCGCGGGCCGTCGCCCTGCTCGCCGAGCGCGACCCGGAGGACATCGTCGGGTACGCCCGCCACCAGGCGCGGGTGCTGTCCGCCTCCCACAAGGTCGACCTCTGGGGCGCCGCCTACCTGATCAACGGTGGCGTGTCCGACGAGGGCTTCCATCACTTCCGGGGCTGGTTGATGACCCAGGGGCGCGAGGTGTTCGCACGTGCCGTCGCCGACCCGGACTCGCTGGCCGGGCTGTCCCAGGTACGGGCGGCCTCGCTCAGCGGTGAGGAGTTCTCGGCCGCCGAGATGCTGGCGGCGCCGTGGGACGCGTACCGCCGGGTCACCGCCGCCGAGCTGCCGGCGGACCCGGAGCCGGCGCCGGTGCCCGACCTCAACGACTTCTGGGACTTCGACGACGAGGAGGAGGCGAAGCGGCGGCTGCCCAGGCTCGCCGCCCTCTTCGTCGAGCCCCCCGCCGAGTGACCCCGCTCGCGGGGTGGTCCCGGCGGCGGGGATCGCCCGCGCAGCGGACGCGCGGCGGCGACGTGGGAGCATAGGGGGAGCCGGCGTCGTGCCGGCCCGCTCACGTCAGCCGATCAGAACGGACCGCTGTGCCACCGACGCTCGATTCCGGCGCGAACGCTCCTGGTGCCACCGACCCGGCGCGCATCCGGAACTTCTGCATCATCGCCCACATCGACCACGGGAAGTCGACCCTGGCCGACCGGATGTTGCAGCTCACCGGCGTGGTCGACCCCCGGCAGATGCGTGCGCAGTACCTCGACCGGATGGACATCGAGCGCGAGCGCGGCATCACGATCAAGAGCCAGGCCGTCCGGATGCCCTGGACCATCCGGGAGGGCGACCGGGCCGGCGAGACCGCCGTGCTCAACATGATCGACACCCCGGGCCACGTCGACTTCACCTACGAGGTGTCCCGGTCGTTGGCCGCCTGCGAGGGCGCGATCCTGCTGGTCGACGCCGCGCAGGGCATCGAGGCGCAGACCCTGGCGAACCTCTACCTGGCGCTCGAGAACGACCTGCACGTCATCCCGGTGCTCAACAAGATCGACCTGCCGGCCGCCCAGCCGGAGAAGTACGCCGAGGAGCTGGCGCACCTCATCGGCGGCGACCCGGCGGACTGCATCAGGGTCTCCGGCAAGACCGGCGACGGCGTGCCGTACCTGCTCGACGAGATCGTCCGGCAGTTCAAGCCCCCGGTCGGCGACGCGGAGGCGCCCGCCCGCGCCATGATCTTCGACTCGGTCTACGACGTCTACCGGGGCGTGGTCACCTACGTCCGGGTCATCGACGGGCGGATCAGCGCCCGCGACCGGATCAAGATGATGTCCACCGCCGCCGTGCACGAGCTGCTGGAGATCGGCGTCATCTCGCCCGAGATGGTGAAGGGCGACGCGCTCGGCGTCGGCGAGGTGGGCTACCTGATCACCGGCGTGAAGGACGTCCGCCAGTCCCGGGTCGGTGACACGATCACCATCAACTCCCGGCCGGCGAAGGAGGCACTCGGCGGCTACAAGGACCCGAAGCCGATGGTCTACTCGGGCCTCTACCCGATCGACGGCTCCGACTACCCCAACCTGCGCGAGGCGCTGGACAAGCTCAAGCTCAACGACGCCGCGCTCGACTACGAGCCGGAGACGTCGGGCGCGCTCGGCTTCGGCTTCCGGTGCGGCTTCCTCGGCCTGCTGCACCTGGAGATCATCCGGGAGCGGCTGGAGCGCGAGTACAACCTCGACCTCATCTCCACCGCGCCGAACGTGGTCTACCGGGCCATCACCGAGGACGGCCAGGAGATCGTCGTGACGAACCCGAGCGAATACCCCACGGGCAAGATCGCCGAGGTGTACGAGCCGGTCGTGCGCGCCACGGTGCTCACCCCGAACGACTACGTCGGCGCGGTGATGGAGCTCTGCCAGGGCCGGCGGGGCAGCCTGCTCGGCATGGACTACCTCTCCGCCGACCGGGTGGAACTGCGCTACACGCTGCCCCTCGCGGAGATCATCTTCGACTTCTTCGACCAGCTGAAGAGCCGTACCAAGGGCTACGCCTCGCTGGACTACGAGCCCTCCGGCGAGCAGGCGTCCGACCTGGTGAAGGTCGACATCCTGCTGCACGGCGAGCCGGTGGACGCGTTCAGCGCGATCGTGCACAAGGACAAGGCGTACAACTACGGCGTCACGATCGCGGCGAAGCTGCGCAACCTGATCCCGCGCCAGCAGTTCGAGGTGCCGATCCAGGCGGCGATCGGCAGCCGGGTGATCGCCCGGGAGACCATCCGGGCGATCCGCAAGGACGTGCTCGCCAAGTGCTACGGCGGTGACATCAGCCGCAAGCGCAAGCTGCTGGAGAAGCAGAAGGAGGGCAAGAAGCGGATGAAGATGGTGGGCCGGGTGGAGGTCCCCCAGGAGGCCTTCATCGCCGCGCTCTCCTCCGACTCCGGCGACGCCAAGGCCCCCGGCAAGAAGTGACCCCGCCGCCGGTGCGTCCGGCGGATGACGACGTACGACGGCCGGCGCCCCGGCCGGGCTGCGGACCCTCGGTGGTCCCGCCCGCCCCGGGGCGCCGGCCGTTCGCGTCGAAGGAATTTTTCGGCCCCGTGGCCCCCGCGCTCCGCCCGCCGGTCGGAAGGGCGCCACCTGCGCGAATGATCGCGCGGGTGTGGTCGCCGCCGGTGCGCCATTGATGTACGACGTCGTCCTCGTCGGTCGAACCGGTTTGGTTTTTCTGCGGGTCGGGAACTTAGCGGTCACGACAGGAACACCACAGACAGTGGAACTGATTCTTTTTGAAGGAGGAGGGCGACGTGGAGCTCACCGTTTGGGGCATCGTCACTGCGCTCATCGTTGGTCTTATCATCGGCGCTCTGGGTCGCCTGCTCGTGCCGGGCCGCCAGAACATGCCGATGTGGCTGCACATGCTGATCGGTGTCGGCGCCGCGCTGCTGGGCACCGTGCTGGCTCGGGCGATGGGTATCGCCACTTCGACCGCCGGCATCGACTGGGGCGAGCTGCTGGTCCAGGTCGTGCTGGCCGCGATCGCCGTGGCGCTGGTCGCCGGTGTGGGTCGTCGCCGCAGCGTCACCCACCGGTAATTCCCGTACCGCTCGACGGGCGTCCGACCGCACAGGTCGGGCGCCCGTTTCGCGTACGCCCCGGGGTCCTTCGCGGGCAGCCCGGGGCATCCGTCCGCCCGGTCCCGGCCGGGCCCGGCGGCGCTGCGGCGGTGCCGGAAGTCCGGTCTGGAGCGTGCCGAACCGGTGCCCCAGAAAAGCGGTTTGGAATTTCGGCGGGTCGGGAACTTAGCGGTCACGACAGGAACACCACAGATCGTGGAACTGACTTTCTCAAGGAGGAGGGCGACATGGAGCTCACCGTTTGGGGCATCGTCACTGCGCTCATCGTCGGTCTCATTGTCGGCGCTCTGGGTCGCCTGCTCGTGCCGGGCCGCCAGAACATGCCGATGTGGCTGCACATGCTGATCGGTGTCGGCGCCGCGTTGCTGGGCACCGTGCTGGCTCGGGCGATGGGTATCGCCACTTCGACCGCCGGCATCGACTGGGGCGAGCTGCTGGTCCAGGTCGTGCTGGCCGCGATCGCCGTGGCGCTGGTCGCCGGTGTGGGTCGTCGCCGCAGCGTCACCCACCGGTAATCGCCGTACCGCTTGACGGGCGTCCGACCGCACAGGTCGGGCGCCCGTTTCGCGTACGCCCCGATCGTCTCGGTGCGCCCGGTTTCGCCCCCGCGCCCGGCCGCGCGTGATCGACCCGCTGCGGTACCGTCGCCTCTCTTTCGCCAACCGCCCACTGTCGTAAAGGAATTTTTCCTACTAAGGTGCGGCGGAGAAGGTTAGTGCCAAGCGGCGCGAGGGAGATGTGGCGTGAACAGGTGGAAGCGGCTGGCCCCGGTCACCGCCGTCGTGGCCTCGGCCGCGATGGTCCTGGCCGGTTGCGGTGGCTCGGATGACGACAAGGCCGCCGACAACAGCAAGCTGACGGTCTGGATGATGGGCGAGGGCAGCGAGGCACAGACCAAGTTCCTCGACGGCGTCGAGACCGAGTTCCGGCAGAAGCACCCGGACACGGACGTGGTGGTCCAGTACATCCCCTGGCTCGAGGCGCCGAAGAAGTTCCAGGCCGCGCTCGCCGGTGGCGAGGGGCCGGACATCACCGAGCTGGGCAACACCGAGACCCAGGGCTGGGCGGCGCAGGAGGCGCTGGCCGACGTGACCGACCGGATGAACGGCTGGACCGAGGGCAAGGACCTCCTCCCCGACCTGGTCAAGAACGCCCAGCTCGACGGCAAGCAGTACGGCGTCCCGTGGTACGCCGGTGTCCGGGGCATGTACTACCGCGCCGACTGGTTCGCCGAGGCGGGCGTGAAGCCGCCGACCAACTGGGAGGAACTGGTCGCCGCCGCCAAGACTGTGCAGGCCAAGAAGCCGGGCACCTACGGCATCGCGCTGCCCGGCAACTCCGAGCTGCCCTTCTACTCGTTCCTGTGGGGCGCCGGCGCGGAGATCGCGACGCAGCAGGGCGACTCCTGGAAGTCCGGCTACAACACGCCCGAGGCGCAGAAGGCCGTCAAGTTCTGGACCGACCTGGTGACCGTGCACAAGGTCGCCCCGCCGGCCGCCGCGGGCTGGAACGAGATCGACGCCCGGACCCAGTTCGCCACCGGCAAGGCGGCGATGGCCTTCGGCGGCAGCTGGCAGCAGGGCGCCATCAAGAAGGACAACCCGGAGATCGAGAAGGTCTGGGGTACGTTCCCGATCCCCGGCCCCGACGGCAAGGCGGCCCCCGGCTTCGCCGGCGGCTCCGACGTCGCGATCTGGAAGGACAGCGAGCGGCAGGACCTCGCCTGGGACTACCTGACCGTGCTGGTGAACAAGAAGAACGACCAGGCCTTCGCCGACAGCCTCGGCTTCTTCCCGGTCTACAAGGACCTGGTCGGCGGCGACAAGTACGCCAACGACAAGATCATGTCGGCGTTCGCCACCACGATGCAGAACACCAAGCTCACGCCGCTCACCCCGAAGTGGGTGGAGGTCAGCCGGACCAAGACGGTGACCCAGGCGATGAACAGCTCGGTCATGAAGGGTCAGAAGACGGTCGAGAAGGCTACCGCCGACGCGGCCGCGGAGATGGAAAGCATCCTCAACGCCAAGTGACCACGCTGACCGAGGCGCCGGAGACGGCCGCCGCGCGGGAGACCCCCGCGCGGCGGCGTCGCCGGGTGGACCGCCTGCCCTACCTGCTGCTCCTGCCCTGCCTGGTGATCATCGGCGTGCTGCTGCTCTGGCCGCTCGGCCAGGTGGTGGTGATGTCCTTCCACCAGCTCAACAACGTCCGACAGCTGCGCGGCGACCGTGAGTGGCCGTGGGTGGGCTTCGGCAACTACGCCGAGATCCTCAGTGATCCGTTCTTCCTGACGGTGCTGCGCAACACCGTGCTCTTCGCGGTGGCCAACGTCGTGCTCACGATGGTTCTGGGCACCCTGGTCGGGCTGCTGCTCAACCGGCTCGGCAAGAAGATGGCCGCCTTCGTGGCCAGCTGCGTGATGCTCGCCTGGGCCACCCCCGCGCTGACCGGCACGATCGTCTGGAAGTGGATCTTCGACGACACCAGCGGCCTGGTCACCTGGTTGTTCAACGCGCTGCCCGACGGGCTGTCGCAGAGCCTCTTCGGGCGCAGCGACTGGACGGGCTACGGCTGGTTCAACTCGCCGCTGCTGTTCTTCTCGATCCTGACGCTGGTGGTGGTCTGGCACTCGTTCCCGTTCATCGCGGTCAGCGTGCTCGCCGGGCTGAAGAGCGTGCCGAGCGAGCTGCACGAGGCGGCCCGGGTCGACGGGGCCGGACCGTGGAAGGTGTTCTGGAAGATCACCTTTCCGCTGCTGCGGCCGGTCTTCGGGATCCTGATCGTGCTCTCCACGATCTGGGACTTCAAGGTCTTCACCCAGCAGTTCGTGCTGGCCGGCGGCACGCAGGACCGGCCGACGTTCATGCTCTCCATCTACTCGTACGCGGAGGCGTTCTCACCCCCGCCGAAGTACGGGCTCGGCGCCGCGATCGCGGTGATCCTCACCCTGATCCTGCTGGTGGTGACCGGCCTCTACGTCCGCATGGTGCTCAAGCAGGAGGAGGACGCGTGACGCGACGCGGAGGCGGCGGGGGCGCGAAGCGACTCGCGCTCAACGGCGCGGGGCTGCTGGTGGCGCTCTTCGCCGCGTTCCCGGTCTACTGGATGATCGCGACCTCGCTGAAGCCGAGTTCGGAGATCTTCTCGTCCACTCCCCGGCCGGTGCCCACCGAGCCGACCCTGGAGCACTACCGGCAGATCCTCACCGGGAACCTGATCCCGGGCGTCACCTTCGGCGACTTCTTCCTCAACAGCGCGCTGGTCGCGGTCTGCACCGTGGTGCTCAGCGGGCTGGTGGCGCTGCTGGCCGCCACCGCTGTGGCCCGGTTCCGGTTCAAGCTGCGGACCACCTTCCTGATCATGCTGCTGATCGTGCAGATGATCCCGCTGGAGGCGCTGGTCATCCCGCTGTTCCTGATGATCCAGCGGCTCGGGCTCTACAACACCCTGCCGAGCCTGATCCTCACCTACCTCGGCTTCTCGCTGCCGTTCGCGGTGTGGATGCTGCGCGGCTTCGTCGCCGCGGTGCCCAAGGAACTGGAGGAGGCCGCCGCCATCGACGGGGCCAGCCGGGCGCAGATCTTCCGCAAGGTCCTCTTCCCGCTGGTGGCGCCCGGGCTGGTGGCCACGAGCATCTTCTCGTTCATCACCGCCTGGAACGAGCTGATCTTCGCGCTGACCTTCATCAACGACCAGGAGAGCTACACCCTGCCGGTCGCGATGACGTTCTTCTTCGGTCGCGACGACACCGCCTGGGGCCCGGTGATGGCCGCGTCCACGCTGTTCACCCTGCCGGTGATCATCTTCTTCCTACTGGTGCAGCGGCGGATGGTCTCCGGGCTGGTGGCCGGCGCCGTCAAGGGCTGACCCCGCACGGGGAGCGTGTAAGGAAGGGCCCCTTGTTAACGCATAGCGTTAACAAGGGGCCCTTCCTTACACGCGTTGGGGCGGTCTGCAGGGCGGGCTAGGCTGGCCGCCATGACGGGCAGGCTGGCTTCGGTGAACCTCGGCGGCGTGACCGAGGCGGCATGGGCGGGCGACGCGAGCGGTCGCAGCGGCATCGACAAGCGGCCGGTCGGCGGCCCGGTGCTGCTGCGCGTGGACGGGGTGGCCGGCGACTTCATCGGCGAACGCGCCCACCACGGCGGTCCGGAGCAGGCGGTCTACGCGTACGCCGAGGAGGACGCGTCCTGGTGGTCGGGGGAGATGGGCCGCAGCATCCGCCCCGGTGGCTTCGGCGAGAACCTGACCACGTACGCGGTGGACGTGACGGGCGCCGTGATCGGCGAGCAGTGGGCGGTCGGGTCCGCGCTGCTCCAGGTGACCAAGCCGCGCACGCCGTGCACCACCTTTGCCGGCTTCTGGGGCGTACCCGACCTGATCAAACGGTTCACGGTACGGGCGACGCCTGGGGCGTACCTGCGGGTGCTGCGCGAGGGGGAGGTCGGCGCGGGGGACCCGGTCGAGGTGGTGGACCGGCCCGCGCACGGGGTGACGATCGGCGAGGTGTTCCGGGCCCTGAGCCTGGAGCCTGAGCTGCTGCCCCGGCTGCTCGACGCGCCCGACCTGCCGGACGGGGTCCGGGAGAAGGTGCGCCGCCGGCTCGCCGGCCGGAGCTGACGGCGGCCGGGTGAACGGGAACGGGCCCCGTCCCGTGGGGGAGGGGGCCCGTCCGACGTCGGCTCGGCGCGCGCCGGGTGACCGGCTCAGCGCAGCCAGGGCACGTTGCGGTCGAGCAGGCCGCGCTGCTTGAGCTCCTTGCGCAGCGGGATCTCGTCGTCGATGTAGCCGTCCCAGTTGATGCCCCAGTAGTTGGCGGTGTGGGTGCCCTCACCGCAGAGCTGGCGCTGCACCGGCGTGCGGTTGGCCCACCACTCGCCGTCCTTGTCGATGTGCAGCTCGTCCAGCGGCCGGATCCACCGGTAGGTGTAGCCGACGAAGAGCATCTTGCGGGTGATGGTCGACAGGTTGGTGGACCGCGAGTGCCACTGGCGGCGGTCGAAGATGAAGGCGTCACCGGGGTTGGCGGTGATCTCCACCGTGCCCTCCGGGTCCGGGTTGTGCACGGAGGTGTCCGCCGGGCGGGGCAGCGAGTTCCACAGGTGGCTGCCCGGGATCACCTTGGTGGCGCCCCGGCCGTTCTCCGACAGGTCGGAGAGGACGTAGGCCACCTTGAGCGAGAACATCGGCCGGGGCAGGTTCGGGTCCATCGTCTCCGGGTCGGAGTTCTGCCGGTAGCCGTCCTGGTGCCATCCCCAGTAGGGCTTCTCCGGCTCCGCCGCGGGCGGGGTGACGTCCAGGTGGTTGTGGTGGGTGTAGATGTTCCAGCCGGCCAGGCCCCACATGTACGGGAAGGCGATCGGGTGGGTCAGCAGGTCGCCGAAGAGCTCGTCGCGCTCCAGGAAGCCCAGCAGGTGCAGGGTTCCGTCCTTGGTGGTGGTGCCCTTCGCCTTCTCCTCGGCGTAGACGCGGTCGACCGCCGCCTCCAGCGCCGCCCGGTGGTCCTCCGTCAGGACGTTGCGCAGCAGGAGGAAGCCCTGCTCGTGGAATTCCTTGCGGTCGGTGTCACTGATCGGTTCGTAACCGGTCCGGTCGCCGTAGTCGAACACTTCGACGTACCCCTCCCCATGAGGCGAAACCATTGCTGGCACAGGCCGCCGATCGTAACCCGCTGGTCTCGGGGCGGGGTACTGCCCAGCACGATATGCGACCGTTGTCCGGACTGTGGGGAGCGGCGCGGTGACGAAAAGTCACAGTCGGGTGGCGAGACGGGAGTTATCGCCGGTAATGCCGGTTTGCGCGGTGACTGCCGGTAAGGAGATCGGGGGCCACTACGCCTCGGCGAAGACCTCCGCGACGACCCGCCCGGTGGCTGGCGTGTCGTCGGTCCGGTTCCAGGTGCCGTCGCGGGCCGTCCACTCCAGGTCGCCGAAGCGCACCCGCTTCACGCCGTGGTCCTGGGCGTGCGAGACCAGCCAGTGCGCGTACCGCCAGCCCCGGCGCTCGTCGGCGGCCGGGACCGTCAGGCCCGTCAGGTCCGCCGCGGTGGTCGCGCCGGCCAGGCCCCAGTCCAACGACAGGCCGCGGGTCAGCGCGGTCGCCGCGGCCTCGCCGCGCATCGCCGGGTCGCGGCCCACCGTGCACGCGACCGCGCCGGTGGCGTGCCCGACCAGGGCCCGGGTCAGCACCTCGGACTCGTCGGCCCACTTCTCGTACGCCTCCGGGAAGGCCGAGCGCTGCACCTTCTGCGCCGCGTCGGTGACCCGCATCTGCTCCCAGCCGCGCACCTTCTTCAGCCCGGCGTAGAACTTCCTGGCCGCGTAGCGGGGGTCGCGGATCTGCTCCGGGGTGCCCCACCCCTGGCTGGGGCGCTGCTGGAACAGCCCGACCGAGTCGCGGTCGCCGCCCGCGAGGTTGCGCAGGCCGGATTCCTGGTAGGCGGTGGCCAGCGCCACGACGACGGCCCGCTCGGGCATCTTCCGCTGGATGCCGATGGCCGCGATCGTCGCCGCGTTGGCCATCTGGTCGGGGTCCAGCGCCACCCGGCCGTCCGCCTGCACCGTGCAGGTCCGGCTGGCCAGGGGGAGGCGCAGCTGCCCGCCCATCTGCCGGATGACGATCCAGATCCCGACCGCGACGAGGACGACGAGGACGACACCGCCCGCCACGACTGCCCGAGTACGCACCCACACCCCCTGATCGACAGTCCGACAAGCGTACGTCCCTCGTGGTGCCTTCCGGGTCGTCCGACCGGTTCTCCATGAGCGCCGGGCATGGCACCGACCCGCCGGGCGGACGCCCCGGCGGACCGCCGGCACGCAACCCGCAGTCCCCGCTCACCGCGCGGCCACACCCCCGCCCGGCGCCACCCCGGTGTTACCGGTCGGCGCCCGCGTCGCCGTCGGCGGGCACCCAGCGCGCCGGCCGCTTCTCCCGGAACGCCAGGACGCCCTCGCGTCCCTCCTCCGACAGGAAGTACCCGGTCGAGAGGGTGGACAGGTCGGCGATCTCCGCCCGCAGGTCCGCGGCGGGCGGCCGGCGCAGCAACTGCTTCGCCCCGGCCAGCGCGCCCGGTGCCCCCCGCACCAGAGAGTCGCAGTACCCCGCAACCGCCGCGTCCAGTCCGTCCGCCGGCACGGCGGCGGTGACCAGGCCGATCTCGGCCGCCCGCCGGCCGTCGAAGGTGTCGCCGGTCAGGTAGAGCTCGGCCGCCGCGCGGGGGTGCAGGCGGGGCAGCACGGTCGCGGAGATGACCGCCGGCACCACGCCGATCCGCACCTCGGTGAAGGCGAACGTCGCCTCCCGCGCGCACACCGCCAGGTCGGCCGCCGCGATGAGGCCGAGGCCGCCCGCCCGGGCCGGGCCGGCCACCTTCGCCACCACCGGCTTCGGGCACTCCCAGACCGCCGCGAGCACGTCGCCGAGCATCCCGGCCGGCACGGTCCCGCTGGCGTACGCGGCGGCCGTCTCCTTCAGGTCCGCGCCGGAGCAGAAGACCGGGCCCGTGTGGTCGAGCACGACCACGCGTACGGCGTCGTCGGCGACCGCCTCGGCGAGGCCGGCCAGCAGCTGGGTCATCAGCGGCGTGGAGAGCGCGTTGCGGTTGTGCGGGCTGTCCAGGGTGAGGGTGGTCACCCCACGGGCCGTGGCGACCCGTACGAGCGCGTCGGGAGAGGTCATGGAAGGGCACACTAGTGGCCATGCCCGGCGTCCTTCCAGAAGGCGAATCCGTCCCCGTCGACGGGTCGCTGCCCGCCACCGCCACCCGTGCCGTCGGCGCGCGCGGCTTCGGCGTGTACGTGCACGTGCCGTTCTGCGCCAGCCGCTGCGGCTACTGCGACTTCAACACGTACACGGCCGCCGAACTGGGCGGCGGGGCGGGCCGGGAGGGCTACGCCGACACCGTGCTGGCCGAGCTGGCGCTCGCCCGCCGGGTGCTGGGCGACGCACCGCCGCCCCGGGTGGACACGGTCTTCGTCGGCGGCGGCACCCCGACCCTGCTCCCCGCCGACGACCTGGCCCGGATCCTCGACGGCATCGACCGCACCTGGGGGCTCGCGCCCGACGCCGAGGTGACCACCGAGGCCAACCCGGAGTCGGTCACGCCCGAGTCGCTGAAGGCGCTGCGGGCCGCCGGCTACACCCGGATCTCGCTGGGCATGCAGTCCGCCGCGCCGGGGGTGCTGGCGATCCTCGACCGCACGCACAGCGCCGGCCGGGCCGTCGCCGCCGCCCGGGAGGCCCGCGACGCCGGGTTCGACCACGTCAACCTGGACCTGATCTACGGCACGCCGGGGGAGACCGAGGCGGACTTCGCCGCCTCCCTCGACCAGGTCGTCGCCGCCGGGGTGGACCACGTCAGCGCGTACGCCCTGATCGTGGAGGACGGCACCCGGCTGGCCGCCCGGATGCGGCGCGGCGAGCTGCCGTACCCCTCCGACGACGTCGCCGCGGACCGCTACCTCGCCGCGGACGCCGCCCTCGGCGCGGCCGGCCTCTCCTGGTACGAGGTGTCGAACTGGGCCCGCGACGAGGCGGCCCGGTGCCGGCACAACCTGCTCTACTGGACCGGGGCCGACTGGTGGGGCCTCGGCCCGGGGGCGCACAGCCACGTCGGCGGCGTGCGCTGGTGGAACGTCAAGCACCCCACGACTTACGCGAAGCGGCTGGCGGCGGGCGGCTCGCCCGGCCTGGCCCGCGAGGTGCTCACGGCCGACGAGGCGCACATGGAGGACGTCATGCTCCGGCTGCGCCTCGCCTCCGGGCTGCCCCTGGACGCCCTCGACGACGCCGGTCGGGCCGGCGCCGCGCGGGCCCTCGCGGACGGGCTGCTGGCCGCCGACGAGCACGCGGCCGGCCGGGCCGTGCTGACCCTGCGGGGCCGGCTGCTCGCCGACGCGGTCGTCCGCGACCTGCTGCCCTGAACCGCGTGCCGGGGCCGGCCGGGGGAGCGGCCGACCCGGGTCACTTGGTGAAGGCGTAGGTCATCGGGTAGCGGTAGAGCACGCCCTCGTTGGCCTTGAGCCCGGCGACGATGCCGAAGATCAGCGGCACCAGCCAGACGAGCATGGGGAGGAAGAACAGCACCCCGCAGGTGATCAGCGTGACCACCCAGCTCAGGACCCCGACGATCGTCCAGGTGAGCTGGAAGTTCAGCGCCGCGACGGCGTGCGCCCGGGCGGCCGGCGACTGCTGCCCCCGGACCATCAGCGCGATGAGCGGCGCCAGCCAGCCGAGCAGGCCGCCGCCGACGATCACGCCGGCCGCGCCGCCGAAGTGGGCGATCAGTGCCCAGTTCTTGTCGTCGTTGCTGGCGTAGCCGCCCGTCGGCGGTCCGTAGCCGCCACCGGCCGGATAGCCGGCCCCCGGCGCTCCGTAGCCGCCGGGCGGTCCGTAGCCGCCGGGCGGTGGGTAGTCGCCGGGCGGTCCGTAGCCGCCGGGCGGTGGGTAGTCGCCGGGCGGAGGGTAGCCGCCCGACGGCGGCTGGTCACCGGTGGGCGGCGGATAGCCACCGGGTGGAGGATGGCTGCCCGGGCCCGGTGCCCCGGACAGTGGTGCGGTGGGGTCGCCGGAGCCGGCGGGGCCGGGAACCCCCGACGGGGCGGTCGGGTCCGGCGGGAAGCCGGGGTCCCCCGCTCCGGGAGGGCGAGGTGGTTCAGTCATGAAGGTCACGGTAGGGGCAGCCGGCAAGGCGGCACCAGCGCGACACCGGCCGGGACGCCCGGAACACCGGCCCCACGGGGGCGTCGGGCGGGCCCGCGCGGTCGCCGATCGGACTGATCACCCCAGGTCGATCATCGCGCGGGCGGCCCCGCCGACGTAGACTGGCACTCGCTACAGTCGAGTGCCAGCAGCCCGCCCCGGCCCCCCGCGTGCCGGGGCCGACGTGCGACAGGAGGTGGGGAGGATGGGTCTCGACGACCGCAAGCTCGCCGTGCTGCGCGCGATCGTCGAGGACTACGTCGCCACGCAGGAGCCCGTCGGCAGCAAGGCGCTGGTCGAGCGGCACCAGCTGGGGGTCTCACCGGCGACCGTCCGCAACGACATGGCCGTGCTGGAGGAGGAGGGCTACATCCGCCAGCCGCACACCAGTGCCGGCCGGGTGCCCACCGACCGGGGCTACCGGCTCTTCGTGGACCGGCTGTCCCGGGTGAAGCCGCTCAGCCCGGCCGAGCGCCGGGCGATCGAGCGTTTCCTGGTCGGCGCCGTCGACCTCGACGACGTGGTGCACCGCACCGTCCGGCTGCTGGCGCAACTCACCCGGCAGGTCGCGGTCGTGCAGTACCCGAGCCTGGCCCGTTCCTCGGTGCGCCACCTGGAGCTGGTGCCGATCTCCACCACCCGGCTGATGCTGGTCATGATCGCCGACACCGGCCGGGTCGAGCAGCGGCTGGTCGAGCTGCCCGCGCCGATCCCCGCCGACGACGTCACGGACCTGCGCCGGCTGGTCAACGAGAAGCTGGTCGGCACCCGGCTGTCGGAGACCCCGCCGCTGGTGCAGGCGCTGGTCGAGGAGTCGGTGCCGCACCTGCGCCCGGCCATGACCACCCTCTCCACCGTGCTGCTTGAGACGCTGATCGAGCGGCACGAGGAGCGGATCGCGCTGGCCGGGACGGCCAACCTCACCCGCGGCGGCCTGCTCGACTTCCAGGGCTCCCTGCGCCCCATCCTGGAGGCGCTGGAGGAGGAGGTCGTCATGCTCAAGCTCATCGGCGAGGCGGAGCCGAGCACGACGCGGGTGCTGATCGGCGACGAGAACGAGATCGACAACCTGCGCGCCGCCTCGGTGGTCAGCACCGGCTACGGGCCGGGCGCGACCAGCGTCGGCGGCCTCGGCGTGCTGGGGCCGACCCGGATGGACTACCCCGGCACCATCGCCACGGTGCGGGCCGTGGCACGCTACGTGGGCGAGCTGCTGGCCCAGAACTGACCAGTCAGGGCCGACGGCCGGCTCCGGCCGCCGACCGGCGCAACGCGAGACGAACATGAGGACACGGAACGCAGTGGCCAGGGACTACTACGGCATTCTCGGCGTGAGCCGGGAAGCCTCCGACGACGAGATCAAGCGCGCCTACCGCAAGTTGGCGCGGCAGTTCCATCCGGACGTGAATCCGGATCCGGAGGCCCAGGAGAAGTTCAAGGACATCAACGCCGCGTACGAGGTCCTCTCGGACGACCGGAAACGGCAGATCGTCGACCTGGGCGGTGACCCGCTCGCCCCCGGCGGCGGGGGTGCGGGTGGCCCGGGCGGCCCCGGCGGCGCCGGGCCGTTCGTCGGCTTCCAGGACATCATGGACGCGTTCTTCGGCGGCGCGGCGGGCGGTTCGCGGGGCCCGCGACCGCGGACCCGGCCCGGCGCCGACGCGATCCTGCGGTTGGAGCTGGACCTGCACGAGACCGCGTTCGGCGTCGAGGCGCCGATCACCGTCGACACCGCCGTGCTCTGCACCACCTGCTCCGGCGCCGGCACGGCGGCCGGCACCCACCTGGCCACCTGTGAGGCGTGCGCCGGCCGGGGCGAGGTGCAGTCCGTGCAGCGCACCTTCCTCGGCCAGGTGGTCTCCGCCCGGCCGTGCACGGTCTGCCAGGGCTACGGCACCACGATCCCGCACCCGTGCCCGACCTGCGCCGGCGACGGCCGCGTCCGCACCCGGCGTTCGCTGACCGTCAAGATCCCGGCCGGTGTCGAGGACGGCATGCGCATCCGCCTCGCCCAGCAGGGCGAGGTCGGCCCGGGCGGCGGCACGGCCGGCGACCTCTACGTGGAGATCCACGAGCGGCCGCACGACGTCTACTCCCGCAAGGGCGACGACCTGCACTGCCGCGTCACGGTGCCGATGACCGCGGCGGCCCTCGGCACCCGGCTGACCATCAAGACGCTGGACAGCGAGGAGACGGTCGACGTCAAGGCCGGCACCCAGCCGGGCAGCAACCTGCGGCTGCGCGCCCGGGGTGTGCCGCACCTGCGCGGCACCGGCCGGGGTGACCTCTACGTCCACCTCGACGTGCGCACCCCCACCAAGCTCGACGCCGACCAGGAGAAGATGCTGCGCGACTTCGCCAAGACCCGGGGCGAGGAGGTCGCCGAGCTCACCAAGCAGGGCGGCTTCTTCTCCCGGATGCGCGACGCCTTCAACGGCCACGCCTGAGCGGCCTGACCGCCCCGGCGTCCGCCGGGGCGGCTAGCCTGATCGTCGTGTCCGCGCCGCTGTTCCTGGTCGAGTCGCTGCCCACCGCCGACCAGCTCACCCTGGGCGGCCCCGAGGGGCACCACGCCGCCACGGTGCAACGACTGCGCGTCGGCGAGGAACTCCTGCTCGCCGACGGCCGGGGCGGCACCGCGTCCGCGGTGGTCACGGCCGTCGGCCGGGGCACCCTCGACCTCGAGGTCACCTCCAGGGGGTACGTCGACGCGTCCGTCCCCCGGCTCGTCGTGGTGCAGGGCATCGCCAAGGGCGACCGGGGCGAGCTGGCCGTGCAGGCGATGACCGAGGTCGGGGTGGACGAGATCGTGCCCTGGGCGGCGTCCCGCTCGGTGACCCAGTGGCGCGGCGACCGGGGCGCCCGGGCCCGGGAGAAGTGGGTGGCGACGGCCCGGGAGGCGGCGAAGCAGGCCCGCCGGTCGTGGCTGCCGGTGGTGGCCGGCGCCCCCGACGAGTCCACCGCGACGGTGGCCCGCCGGATCGCGGGCGCCGCCGCGACGTTCGTCCTGCACGAGGAGGCGCGGGAGCGGCTGACCACCGTCGAGCTGCCCGCCGCCGGTGAGATCGTGCTGGTCGTCGGCCCGGAGGGCGGCATCGCCCCGGCCGAGCTGACCGCCTTCACCGAGGCCGGCGCCCGGCCGGTGCGGCTGGGGCCCTCGGTGCTGCGTACGTCCACCGCCGGGGTGGCTGCCCTCAGTGTCCTGGCCACCCGCCTCGGCCACTGGTGACCGTCGGTACGCCGCAGCCGCATCGGGAGTGCCGGCCCATCTCCTCCGAATCTGGTGCTCTCATTCCCGCTCACAGGGCCGCTCTCGGCGGCAACGCGAACACCTAGCGGGCTTAGCGTCGCAGCACCGCTATCGCGCCAGAGCTGCCGTGTATCCCGATGGTCGGCGGAGGCGTCACGCCCTCGTGCTGCGGTCCGACGAGTTCCCGGCCGAGCAGACGGACCAGAGCCGGCACCCGGTAGCGCCCCGGCGCGACGCTGCTGATCAGACTCGCGTCCACCAGTCGCTCCAACGCCTCCCACGCCTGGTGAGCCGAGAGGGACAACCGGTAGGCCACCGTGTCGGGAACGACCTCCGTCTCCGGAAGGTAGCCGAGCAGGCGGAGTACCTGCACCGCGACTGCTCCGTCGATGTCCTGAGCCACGGTCTGAAGGCTGACCGAGAGGCTCGCCCGCAGGTCCAGGTGGTCGACACGGAGCTCGTCAAGCCGTTGCTCCGCCCGTCCGAGCCGCTCGGCGATCACCCGGACCGGCCAGTGGGGACGGGCGCGTAGCCGGGCTGCCGCAATCCAGAGTGCCAGCGGCAGGTGGTCGCAGAGCGCGGCCACGGCGCGGAGAGCGTCCGGCTCGGCGCCGACTCGTTCGGCACCGAGCAGGCGGGTGAGCATGGCCTCCGCCGCCGGTGGGGGCAAAGGCTGTACGGAGTGGGTCCAGCAGAACCCGATGGTGCTCAGGCTCGCCCGCGAGGTGAGCACCAGGGCCGTTCCCGCGTTGGCCGGTATCAGGCTGCGGATCTGCGACGCCACGGCGACGTTGTCCAGGACGATGAGAACCCGCCGGCCGGCCAGGGCCGCGTGCAGGGTGACGGCGGCCTGGCGGACGTCGTCGGCCTGCACACAGCCCGGCACGCCGAGCGCCTCGGCCAGCCGTCGTACGACCTCCAGGTCTGTCAACGGCTCCGCCCCAGGGTGCGCCCCGCGAAGATCGACATAGACCTGCCCGTCGGGGAAGCGGGACGCGACCTCGTGGGCGACTCGGACCACGAGAGTGGATTTGCCGACGCCTGCGCTTCCGGTGACGACCGTGACCGACGACGGTACGACACGTGCGGCGAGATGCCGCAGGTCGTCGTCGCGGCCGACGAGTTCCTGGACGGGAGGCAGCAGGTGCGGCGCTGAAGCCGAGGCGAGCGGGGCGGCGGTGAGCCAGGCCGGGGCCCTCCCGTGTCCGGAGCCCTCCGCCGCGACGGCGAGGCGCCGGCGGGCTCGCAACCAGAGCGTGCTGTCCTGTCCGCAGGCGCGTACGAACGAGTCGATGAAGTCCTCCCGAGGGAGGGCGTTGCGGGCCAGGACGGCTCCCAGCGTGCTACGGGGCAGCCCGTGTGCTTCCTGCCTGCTCCGGCTCTCGATTTCCCGGTACGTCAGTCCGGCCCACGCGCGCAGCTGCCGCAGCAGAGAGATGTACTCGGGCGCTGATCGGGCGTGGCAGGGCGTGGGTGCCGCTTGGTTCCTGCTCATGGATCCCCCGTATGTGCTTCCGGTCCAGGTCCGGCCCGTGGTGCGGGCGCGGTGCACGGGGGTTCCGACCGTCGCTACGACGGCAACTGACACAAAAACGACATAAGAGTCATTAGCGACAATGACAAAGATACCCGTCTATCCCCGTGTGATCCGAGGCTAACGCGACACCCCTGTGCCGTCAAGGCGCGGCTACGTTCAGTCACCGTCGGTCTGCCGGAGTCGCTTGACAGGGCTTCACGGTACCTGCACTCTTTCACTATTCCAATAGTGAAGGGGGGCGGAGTTGATCGAGTTCCATCTGGATCGTGGATCTGGGGTCTCCACCTATTTGCAACTCGTCCACCAGGTAAAACATGCTCTTCGGCTGGGGGTTCTTCAACCCGGCGACAAGCTTCCCACCGCCAAGGAGGTGGTGGCGCAGTTGGCAATCAACCCCAACACGGTGCTCAAGGCGTACCGAGAACTCGAGCGGGAGGGCCTCGCCATCGGCCGCCCGGGGCAGGGCACGTTCGTCCGTCGGTCGCTGCGGACCGCCGACGCGGGTGAGCAGGCCCGACTCGCCGCCCAGCTGTCCGCCTGGGTCGGCCAGGCCCGCCGCGCCGGCCTGGACCAGGAGGACGTGGAGGCGCTGTTCGCGTCGGTGTTGATGGATTCGTTTCGGAGGTCGGCGTGAGGACGAGTGAGGATGCGGTGGTCGTGAACATGCCAGGACTGGGCAGGTCTCCGGAGGAGCATCCGGCCCATGCGCGACGGGAGGGCAATGCGCTGGAGGCGACCGGGCTCGGCAAGCAGTACCGCCGTACCTGGGCGCTGCGCGAGTGTTCGGTGGCCGTACCGGCCGGTCGGGTCGCGGCGCTGGTCGGCCCCAACGGAGCGGGCAAGACGACGTTCCTCCACATGATCGTCGGATTGCTGCAACCCACTCGGGGGTCGGTCCGCGTCTTCGGCACGACGGTGGGACGCGACGGCGCCGCGCTGTCCCGGATCGCGTTCCTGGCCCAGGAGAAGCCCCTCTACGATGGGTTCACCGTCGCGGAGATGATGCGGTTCGGTCGGGTGATGAATCCGAACTGGGACGACGACCTGGCCCGCGGCAGGCTCGACGAGTTGAGGATCCCGCTCGACCGGCGGGTGGCGAGGCTCTCCGGCGGCCAGCAGACCCAGGTGGCGCTTACCCTGGCGATCGCCAAGCGGCCCGACCTGCTGGTGCTGGACGAACCGCTCGCCGACCTGGACCCCCTGGCCCGACACGACGTGACGAGCAGCCTGATGGCCGCCGTGGCGGAGACGGGCATGACCGTCCTGCTCTCCTCGCACGTGGTGCCCGACCTCGAGGGCACCTGCGATTGGTTGGTCGTTCTCAACGGCGGCCGTGTGCAGGTCAGCGGGGACATCGACGACCTGCTCTCCGAGCACCGGCTCCTGACCGGTCCGGCGGACAGCGCCGAGGCGGTGGCCGCCCAGCTGCCCGTCGTCGCCCGTAGCAGCACCGGCCGGCAGGCCACGATGCTGGTCCGCGGCGCCGGTGCCGTTCCGGACCAGCGGTGGACCGAACGTCCCCTGTCCCTCGAGGACCTCGTCCTGACCTACCTGCGTGACCCCGACGCCGCAGCGCTGCCCCGCCCCAACATCGTCCGGGCGAACTGAGAAGGAGAGCAAGATGGTCTGGCTGACCTACCGTCAGCACCGCGCCCAGCTGCTGGTCACGTTCGGGGCACTGATTCTGCTCGGCGGGATACTCCTGGTCTCCGCCCTCGAAGCCACCTCGTGGGCGGCAGGCCACGCTCCCGACGGTTGCCCGGGATCGTCGCCGGTGTGTCACGACTTCAACCGCGGGATGTTCGACCGTTACAACGCCGTCTACCAGGTCTTCGGCTACCTGCCCTTGGTGGGACCGGCACTGATCGGTGCGTTCTGGGGTGCGCCCCTCGTGGCCCGGGAGATGGAGCGCGGCACGTTCCGCATGGCCTGGACCCAGTCCGTGACGACGCTACGCTGGATCCTCGCCAAGCTCGGCCTGCTCTGCGTGGCCGTCGTGGTCGCCGGGGCAGCCCTGGCGGTGATGGTCGGTCGGTGGAACGTGGTGTTCGAGGGTGCCTTCCCTGACTCCTCCTTCACCAACCCCGGCAAGTTCAACATCGTCGGCCTCGCGCCTGCCGCGTGGTGGCTCTTCGCATTCGCAGTCGGCGCCGCCACCAGCGCCATCCTGCGCCGCACCGTGCCGGCCATGGCGGTCACCGTGGCGGTGATCGCCGTTGCCATCCCTGCGGTCATCGTCAGTCACGACCTCTACGCCAAGCCGGACCGGCAGGTCGGCGTCAGCCGGGACGCTCTCATCGCCAACGGGGACGTCATCGTCGCCGAGATGTGGGTGGCCCCGGACGGCCGGGTGGCGGACGGCTCGCTGTCCAGCGTGTGCCCACCCGCCGCCGGCGTCGACCCGTCGTCGAGTCGGGCCGAACTCGCCGAACAAGACTGCCTGCTCGCCAAGGGATACCAGGCGGCCTTCGACGTCCATCCGGCCAGCCGATTCTGGTTGTTCCAGTCGCTCCAGGCCCTCCTGCTGGTCGGCGGCGCCGTCGCCCTGCTCGTCGTCACGGTGCGCCGGACGCTCCGGCTGCACTGATCGTGAGCCACGCTGACCCATTCGGTACCGGACAGAACGGGACGCGCCAAGACGACCCTAAAGCATCGACACCATCCATTCCGCATTGCAGACTCGTAAACGTCCAGATAGGACGACGGATCCCGATCCGAAAAAATGAGGAGGCGGAATGCCGGTGACTTCGGTCGCTGCGCGCTTGGCCAGCAATGGTCTGCAGCAGCACATGTACGCCGAGCCCACGGTCGTCGCGGAGGCGTGCAGCCCCAAGGGTGCCCGGTGCGTCTGGGACAGCGACTGCTGCAACGCCGCTGGCTACGACACCATCTGCGAGTGGTACGAGTGCATCTGGATCGTCGAGTGATCGTGACCCTTCAATAGGTCACGAGAGGTCTGGAATCGCCGGGTGGCTGTCATCTGCGTGACGGCCACCCGGCGGCCCGGGCCGTTGATTCAGAACTCGGGGAGACGGTGTCGGATTGCTTCGAATATGGAAAGCGGCATCGGCGGCGAAGGCATTCTTGCAGACCGCCAGAGCCGGAAACGGAATGTACGAGCTTCCCGAATGGCCAGGCGTGCTGGACGGCCGGCGCAGCGACCGGGACCTGGCCCCCCTGGTCGCGAGGTTGCGGCTGGTGCAGAGACTCACGGTGGGCTTCCTCGATCCGCTCGAGGACGCCCTCTATCTCACCGTCGCGCTGCGACTGCTGGGATTCCACGCCACCTTCCACCTCGGCCGTGAGTTGGCCCCGCTGGCCCCACCGGCCGGCGTCTACGCCTGGGTCGAATGCGGCACCCGGGTGGTGAGCACTTCTCTGCCCGTGCTCGAGGACTACGTACGGGTCCATGCCGCGCCATGTGAGGTGCCAGGATGATCAACCTCGTCGAAGTCCCCGCTGACGGGAACCCCGTCATGGCCGAGCCGGCTTCGCGACCACTTCCCTCCGGCGTCCGCGTCGAACACGGCGCGGGGTCCTTCACGCTGCGGCGGGAGGCGCCGTGCCGACGCCCCCTGTACTACCGCCTCGACTTCGGTCGCCTCGAGTGGAGCGACGACCTGTCCGACTTCGTCGTCGACGGCGAACGGCCGGTGCCGGATCCGGGCCTGTTGCTCACTCTGATCCAGGGCGGATCACCGGCGCCGGACGGCAGCCCGCTCGACGGCGTGCGACGGCTCACCGTCGGTACCCAGTTGCGCGTCACGAGGGACGGCATCTCCCTCACCCGGCGGGCAACTCCGCCGATCGCGCGTCCCACCGGCCTGCTCGACGCCGTCACCGCCGCGCTACCGGGCAGTGGCCGGTATGCGATCGCCTACAGCGGCGGTCTCGGCTCGGCCTTTCTCGCCGCGACCGCCGTCGCTGCCGGCCACCGGCCGGTGCTCGTGCACGCCGATCTCGGCTGGGATGCGGGCAGCCCGCTCCCCGACATTCCCGGGCTGGCCGTGGAGCGCGTCCGCGTGGATCCCGACGAACTGCTCGGCCACCACGGAAACCTCGACGGCCTCACGCCGCCGGTGCCGGATGTCGACGTCCCACAACGGGTGGGCCGCATCCTTGCCGCCCACGTCGGCCTGCCGCTCGTCGACGGTGGGTTGCTGGAGGACCTGGTCTCGGTACGCCTACCGGACCTGTCCATCGGTCTGCGCGGTCGTCGGCTGCTCAGCTGCGAGCCGTTCCATATCGCCGGGACACTGCGTACCCTCGCCCAGGCGCGCGAACTGCTCACCAAGGCGATCGTCTACGTGCCCGAACGATCCCGGCCGCGCGGCGAACAGGGTGCGACGCCCACCGACGTGGTCGTGCCGCCCTCACCCAACATCGTCAGCGCGGTCCCTGGAATCACCGACACCGGCACCTCCGTCCTGGAATCCACCCACCGCGGCACCATGGCGCTGTGGAAGGAACACCTGGACTTCCTCGGCCCGGTTCTGGCCCGTGCGACTGCTGGCGCAGAGGAACGCGGCGCCATCGGGCAGTTCTCACCCGCACTCGACCCGGGCGTCCTGGCTGCGGTGGCGCGGCTGGCACCCGGCAGGATCGGCCGCCTGAGGCATGGCACGTTCCAGAATCACCTGCCGCTGCGTGAGCCGCTGTCCCGGCTCGGCGTGACCGGCTTCCGGCGTACCGCTCCCGGCACCTGGCTCCGCCGGGTCACCGCCGTCCACCTGCACCGTCAACGCCGTGCGATCGCCGCCGAGTGGGAGCGCGGCTCCGCGCTGGCCGACCTCGGCCTGATCGACGTCCACGCGGTGCGGGCACTGCTCCGCGACGGCCGCAGCCTCGCGGACAACGCCCTGCCGGTCCTGCGGATCCTGTCGATCGACCGCTGGTTGAGAGGTGTCGCATGACAACCGACCTTGAGCCGGGAACCCTCCTGCGGGTGGCGGCCGGCACGTCCTTCACCCGCCTGCCCTTCGGTGGCGCGGTGCTGGTGCACGGTCAGAGCCTGGCGCTCGCCGAGTACGGCGAACGCGACGGGCAAGTCCTTCAACTGCTGCTCACCCGTGGCGTGCCCGATCCGGCCCGGTGGGCTGCCGTGCAACCCCTCGTCGCGCCACTGATCGAGGCCGGCTGGCTGATCGTCCGACGCGGCGACCTGGACGGAGGGGAATGACATGATCCCGGGAGAACTGCTCACGACCCCTGGTTGGTTGGTCGCTGCCCTGGCGGGACCGCTCGCCGCCGGTGCGGTGGCCAAGCTCCTCACACCGGCCGACCGGCTGCCCTGGCCGATCGAGAGAGGTCCGTTGCGTGGACCGCACGGACCGCGCAACGTGGCGGCCGCCGAACTCGCCACCGCCGTGCTCGCCGCGACGCTTCCGGTTCGCCCTGCCGCCCTGCTTGTCGCGTTCGCGTACCTCACCCTCACCGTCGTCGCGTACAGGCTGCGGGGGCAGACGTGTGCCTGCTTCGGCTCCGCCGCCATGGTCGGACGGTGGCATATCGCCGCCAACCTGACCGCGGGCCTGCTGTCCGCAGCCGCGGCGGCCCTCGTCCCGCCCGACCGACTTTCGGCACCCTGGCGGCTCGCCGTAACGGCCGCTGCCGCGGTGTGCACCGTCATCGTGGTCCGTACCCTCGACCGTCGGGCGGCGACGACGGCCGGCTCCGCCGACTGCGACCGGCCGCCCGCCATGGTGGAACTCGTGGTGTCCGACACCTGCCCCTCCTGCCGTTCGCTGAAGCAACTGCTGGCTCAGATGGAGCCGGCCCGACGAAACGCCGTGGTCACCCTCGTCGTGAACCGCGGCGAGAAGTTGCCGTACGGCATGACCAGCGTGCCGGCGGCGCAGGCGCTGGATGTCGACGGCCGGCCGATCTGCGCGCCGGTCGACGGGATCGGAGCGGTGAAGGCCCTCATAGACACGATCCGGCTCGGCTCACCGGTCGGTGGTCATGCTGACCGATGAGTGGACCCACCGATCGCCGACCGACCACGGGCGGCCTCCGGACCCCGAGGAGCAATGGGAACGGCGCCGCCCCTGGTGCGAGGTGGCACCCGACGGCCTGGCCTGGGCCGTCGCCCGGGTACCCGCTCATCCCTCCCTGGCGCATCGGCCCCTCGACCTCGCCCGCTGGGAGGACCTGCGCATCGACGTCGGCGCCGCGGGACTCGTCTGCGACCGGCCCACGCTGGAGGATCTCGTCATCGAACGGGCAGACGGAGAGCGACCGTGGCCCGTGATCCTGCCGGGAGCGGTCCACGATCAGCTGGCCTGGCACCCTCGCCGCCCTCTCGTGGCCGGTCTGCTGCAACGCGAGGGTGCACTGCACCCGTGGACGGCCGACTACCACCGGCAGACGGTGACCCACCACCGGCAGATACGCGCCGCCCTGTCCGTGACGTCGTACGGTGGCGCGGGAGAGCCCGTGGTGGCCTGGGCCGGCGACACTCTCCTGCTCCTGGCCGCGCCGCAGGCCACTCGCCCCGCAGCCCTAGCCGAGGAGTTTCCGCCTGCGGCGTACGAGGCTGTCGGGCCTGGACACGTCGCCTTCAGGCCCGACCTCGACGCCCTGCGTCGGATGGCCGCGGCGCGCGTCATGGGGCTCGACATCGCGACCGGAGAGGCCCGTCTCGTCCACCACGCCGATCTGATCCATGGCATGTCCGTCGCGCCGTCCGGCCGACGGCTCCTGCTCCGACACGTCGAAACGGCTGGTGACGGCGGCCGACCCGGCACGTTCGTGTTCCAGGCCCGCATGGTCGACCTCGATGGCGCCTCGGACCCGCTCGCCGTGCCTGCCGACGCCGTCTGGGTGCCGGGCGGCCAGGATGTGCTCGGCTGGCGGTCGGCCCACCCGGGCGGCACGACCGTGCACTTCCGGAACGTCGACGGTCGCGATCATTCCGTCCGCACCGGCGCGGGCGCCTCCTGGCCGCTGTGGCACGGCGACACGCCCGTGGTCCTCGGTGAACAGGACGGACGTCTCACCCTCGACAGCCCGGACGGTACGCGTGCCGTCCGGGCGGCGACTTCCGTCGTCCCGTCGCGCCGCGAACCACTCGTCGTGCACGGTGACCGGGCGGTGTTCCGGTGCCGCCAGGGAGCAGACGTGGGGATTGCCGTGGTGGAACTGGTCAAGGCCACCGCCCACGCACACCCACTTCCGAGTTCCGGCGGTGGCGAACCCGGGCCCAGACGGACCTGGCCGGTCCGACGAGGGGACCGGACGGACCTGATCGTCTTCGACCGCGGCGTGCTGACCCGGCATCACCTCAGCGACGACGCCTCTGCACGCGTCGCGTCCCGGCTGGCCGGACACCGACCCAACCGCCGGCGCAAGCCGCAGCGGGTCGACATGCCGATCACCGACCAGGCACACCTGAGTTGGTCGGCTCCACCCACCGGCGGGGTGCCGATGCTGCTCTGGCTGCGGGCTGTCGGCCGCGGCGAGCAGGTGGGCGCACCGCCACCTGCGACGCTGACAGCCACGGGGCGGCCGGTCGCCACCCTCGACCTGACCCTGGACTGGCCCGCGGACGCCACGGTCGCGTTCCTCGAGGACCAGATCGTCGGGGCGGTTCACGCCGCGCTCGACGCTCCGTCGGTTCAGTCGCACGAGGGCGTCGTCGTGGGCGGGCACAGTTTCGGTGCCACCCTCGCCCTTTTCGCCCTGGCCCGGGTGCCTGGGTTGGCCGCAGCGATCGCGCACAGCGGGTGCTACAACCGCACCCTCACCCCTGTCGGTTTCCAGTTGGAACGCCGCCCGTACTGGGCGGTGCCCGAGCTCTACCAGGCCTTCAGCGCACTGCACCAGGCCGACCAGTTGACGCGTCCTGTCCTGCTGGTCCACGGCGCGGAGGACGACAATCCCGCCACCCCCGCCGATCAGGCGGTGGCGTTCTACCGATGCCTCATTGCCACCGGCGGCCACGCCCGACTGTTGCTCCTGCCTCATGAGAGCCACACGTTCATCTATCGCGAGACCCAGCGGGTGCTGACCGGCGAGCACCGGGCCTGGGTCGACCGGATGACCACGGACGGGGCACGGTGAGCGACCGCGCGGCGCAGCCCAGCGTCTCCCTGCGCGACCTGCTCCGCTCCGGGACGCTCGCACTACGCCTCGCCTGGCAATCCGACCGTTCGGGCGTGGTCACGCTGCTGCTCATCCAGGTGGTGACCGCCGCCCTGCTGGGCTGCGGCCTGCTGCTCCTCCGCCATGCCACCGGCGGTGCCCTGCAGCAGGGGGGACCCGCCGCGACCGCCGACTCGCTGGTGCCGCTCGCCGTGGGCATGGTCGCGTTCGCCGGCCTCGGCGGCACCCTGCGCGCGATCGCGAACACCCGTCAGCGCGTCCTGATGATGCAGTTGGACCGGCACGTCGTCGGACTGGTGCTGGACGCGGCCACGCGGGCCGACATCACCGACTTCGAGGACCCGGACTTCCATGACCGGATGCAACGGGCTGTCTTCGCCTCACGCGGTCAGGCCGTCATGGTCGTCACGACCGTCGTTGCGGTCGTGCAGACGGCCCTGGCCCTAATCGCGGTGACCGCGACATTCCTGCTGATGGCCTGGTGGCTGCTGCCCTTCGCGTTGATCAGCGCACTACCGGCCGTGAAGGCGGCGCGCGATGAACGGCGCGACAGCTACGGCCTGAACCGGGACCTCGCCGAGAACCGCCGGAAGCGCCAGTACCTGGAACGGCTGATGACCGGCCGCGACGAGGCGAAGGAGATCCGCGCGCTCGGCCTCGGTCCACTGCTGCGGGAGAGGTGGAACGACCGCTACGGCGACGAGGCACGGCGCACCACGACCACGTACCGCCGCCACCTGCGACGCCAGATCGCCGCGCGCTGGACCGGGGACGCGTTCTCCCTCGCTGTCGTCGCCGCCGTATGGTGGGCGGTCACCCGGTCCGTCCTGGATCTGCCCACCGCCCTCACCGCGATGACCGGACTGTGGCTGCTCTCCGCCCGGATGCAGATCGTGGGCTCTCTGTTCAACAACGTCGGCAGCGCCGCGCTGTACCTCCACGACCTGCGCACCTTCATCACCGATTCCGCCCCCCAGCCGACAGCCGTCGCGCCGGCCCCGTTCCGTTCGCTCCGCGCGCTCGGCGTCTCCTTCACCTATCCCGGTGCGGACCGGCCGGCGTTGCAGGACGTCACGGTGCGGTTGGAGGCGGGACAACTCGTCGCGCTCGTCGGCGCCAACGGGTCCGGCAAGACCACCCTGGCGAAGATCCTCAGTGGTCTGTACCGGCCTGCCGAGGGACGGCTGGACCTGAACGGCGAACCAGTCACGGATCTCGGCGCGCTGCGTGCCCAGACTGCCGTCGTCTTCCAGGATTTCGTCCGGTATCGCTTTTCCGCCATGGACAACATCGCCTTCGGCCGCCCCGACGTCCCGTTCGACCCGCGTGGCGTCCGGACGGCGGCCGAGCAGGCCGGTGCGCACGGCTTCCTGACCCGCTTACGGCACGGGTACGACACGATGCTCAGCAAGGAGTTCTCCGACGGTAGCGACCTGTCACTCGGGCAATGGCAGCGGCTGGCCATCGCCCGCGCCTTCTACCGCGACGCCCCACTGGTGGTTCTCGACGAGCCGACCGCCTCCCTGGACCCCGACGCCGAGGCGGAACTGTTCGCGCACCTCCGGGAACTGTTCCGCGGCCGGACAGTGCTGCTCATCTCGCACCGCCTCGCGAGCGTCCGCCATGCCGACGCCGTCTACGTGCTGCAGGACGGCCGGATCGTCGAGCACGGCACGCACGAATCACTGACGGAACTGGGAGGTACGTACGCGCGGCTCTACCGTACGCAGGCCGACGCCTATCAGAAGGTTCCCTCCTGACGTGGTCCGGCCAGTAGCCCGGGGAAGAGGTGCACCGGCTGGTCCTTCGGGCTGAGGTCCAGCCGGGCCGGGCCCCTCCGTCGGGCCGGTGCCGCCGCCCGGCGGGGTCAGCTGCGCAGGTATGAGGCGCCGTTGAGGTCGACGATGGTGCCGGAGGCCCACTCCGCCTGCGGGGAGGCGAGCCAGTGCACGGCGGCGGCGATCTCCTCGGGGCGGGCCACCCGGTTGAACGGGCTCTGCGCCCGGATCGCGGCGCCCCGCTCCCCGCTCAGGTGTCCGGTGGTCATGTCGGTCTCCACGAAGCCCGGGGCGACCGTCGCGATCGTGATGCCGTACGGGGCGAGGGCCACCGCCAGCGACTGCCCCAGCGCGTTGAGTCCCGCCTTGCTCGCCCCGTACGCCGGCTGCTCCGGCTCGCCCCGGAACGCCCCGCGGGAGGAGACGTTGACGATCCGGCCGCCCCGGTCGCGCATGTGCTGCGCGGCGCACCAGATGACGTTGCCCGCGCCGGTCAGGTTGGTCTCCAGCACCTGTCGCCACTGCGCGCGCCACTGCTCGTAGGAGGCGCCGAAGACCGGGTGCGGGGCGTCCCGCTCGCCGTACACCCCGGCGTTGTTGACCAGCACGTCGAGCCCGCCGAGCAGGCCGGCCGCCTCGTCGACCATGGCCCGTACGGCGTCCGGGTCGGTGAGGTCGGCGCGGACCACGACGTGCCCCTCGCCGGGCAGTTCGGCGCGTAGCCGCTCGGCCAGCTCCGCCGAGTCCCGGTGGTGGATCGCCACCCGGTCGCCGCCTGCCGCGAACGCGGTCGCCACCGCCCGCCCGATGCCGCGCGAGGCCCCCGTCACCAGTACCGCCCGTGAAGTCACGCCGGACATCATGCCCGGCCCGCCCGGGGTGCAAGGAAGGGACCCTTCCTCTACCGAAGGCGTTGACAAGGTGCCCTTCCTTACACTGCCCCGCATGGGAACCGACTGCCTCTTCTGCCGGATCGTCGCCGGGGAGATCCCGGCCACGATCGTCCGGGAAACCGCCACCACGCTCGCCTTCCGCGACATCGACCCGAAGGCGCCGGTGCACGTGCTGGTCATCCCGAAGGAGCACTACGCCGACGTGGCGGCGCTCGCCCAGGGCGATCCGGCGCTGGCCGGAGAGGTGCTCGCCACGGCCGCCACCGTGGCCGAGGACGAGGGACTGCTCGGCGACGGCTTCCGGCTGATGTTCAACACCGGCGCGTACGGCGGCCAGGAGGTCTTCCACGTGCACGCGCACGTGCTCGGCGGGGCGCCGCTGGGCCCGATGCTGGCCCGGAACCTCGCGTGACGGCGGTCGACGACCGCCTGTCGCGGATGGTCCGGACGGTCCAGGCGCAGGCCCGGGTGCCGGCGGTGTCGGCGGCCCTGCACCGGGCGGACCGCCCGCTCTGGACGTGCGCCGTCGGCGGTACCGGCAACGGCACCGAGCTGGGGCCGGGCACCCGGTTCCGGATCGGGTCGGTCACGAAGACGTTCACCGCCGTGCTGACCCTCCAGTGCCGCGACGACGGCCTGCTGGACCTCGACGACCCGCTGGGCCGGCACCTGGACCTGCCGGCCCACGGCGAGCTGACGGTGCGCCGGCTGCTGTCGCACACCGCCGGCCTGCAACGCGAGCCGTACGGCGACGTCTGGGACACCCTGCGCACGCCGGACGCCGACGGGCTGGTCGCCGACCTGGCCCGGGCCGAGCGGGTGCTGCCCCCGGGCCGCCGCTACCACTACTCGAACCTCGGCATGGCGCTGCTCGGCCGGCTCGTCGGCCACCTGCGGGGCGGCACCTGGGCGGAGGCGCTCGCCGAGCGGGTGCTGACCCCGCTGGGACTGGCCGCGACCTCGACGGAACCCGGGCCGCACGCCGCGACGGGGTTCCTGGTCGACGCCTACTCCGACGAGGCG
Source organism: Micromonospora reichwaldensis (assembly GCF_031845925.1). NCBI lineage: Bacteria > Bacillati > Actinomycetota > Actinomycetes > Micromonosporales > Micromonosporaceae > Micromonospora > Micromonospora reichwaldensis. The sequence continues at coordinate 71,264 of NZ_JAVRFL010000032.1, forward strand.
CGCCCCGAGCCGCCGACCGACTTCGGGGCGATCGGTCCGGCGGCGCAGCTCTGGAGCACCGCCTCCGACATGGCCCGCTGGGCGGCCTTCCTCGCCGACCCGGCGGCGCTGGACCCGGCCGGCGCCGTGCTCGCCCCGACGACGCTCGACGAGATGCGCTGGCCGGCGACGGTCACCGACGAGACGCTCTGGGCCGACGGCTTCGGGCTGGGGCTGATCCTGGTGCCGCAGGGCGAGCGGATCATGCACGTCGGGCACTACGGCGCGATGCCCGGCTTCCTGGCCAGCGTCTACGGCCGGCGGGGCGGGGAGGGCACTCCCGGCGCCATGGGGGTCGCGGTGCTCGGCTCCTCCGGCACCGCCGGCGAGGTCCTCGACCTGCCGCACCGGCTGCTGGCCGCCGCGGTCGAGCACGACCCCGCCGACGTCACGCCGTGGCAGCCGGGCCCGCCCGCCCCCGAGGGCGTACGCGGGCTGCTCGGCCGCTGGTGGGGGGAGGGTTTCGAGTACGTCTTCTCCTGGCACGACGGCGAGCTGCGGGCCCGGGGCGCCGATGATCCGGCCGGAAAGCCGCCGTCGGTCTTCGTCGCGCTGCCGGACCGGCCGGACGTGTTTCGCACGGTCTCCGGCCGGGAGGCGGGGGAGCTGCTCCGGCTGACCCGGGACGAGCACGGCACGGTGGTGCGGATGCACTGGGCGACCTACCGGTTCACCCGGCACCAGGAGACCTTCGAGCGGTACGACTTCCGAGCCGGCTCCTGATCCGCGCGACCGGACGGGCCGAGGACCCGCCCCGTCCGGTCCGCCCGGGCCGCGGACGAGGTGACCGGTCCGCCCGTGCCCCACGCGCGGAAATGGGCAGGGTGCCGCCGCTGTTGGAAAGATAAGATGGCAGTAACGTCAGCGCGCCGCGCCAGCAGGCCGGCGCCGAGATCGAGAGCAGGTGCGCAGGGCCCCTCGGCCCGACCTATGACCGGCACCCCACCTCCCGGCCCGCCCCGGGTGCAGACCAGGATCACCGTCCCGGATTCCAAGATCATGGTCAACCTGCTCGGCGCGGGTGACGAGATCCTGCGACTGGTCGAGCGCTCGGTCGACAGCGACGTGCACGTCCGGGGCAACGAGATCACCATCACCGGCGCCCCCGCCGACAACGCCCTCGCCGAGCGGATCTTCAGCGAGCTGCTGGAACTCATCGAGAAAGGCGAGACCCTGACCACTGACGCCGTGCGGCGTACCGTCGGCATGCTCGAGCAGGGCGGCGCCGAGCGGCCCGCCGAGGTCCTGACGCTCAACATCCTCTCCCGGCGCGGCCGCACCATCCGTCCCAAGACGCTGGGGCAGAAGCGCTACGTCGACGCGATCGACGCGCACACCATCGTCTTCGGCATCGGCCCCGCCGGCACCGGCAAGACCTACCTGGCGATGGCGAAGGCCGTCCAGGCGTTGCAGGCCAAGCAGGTCAACCGGATCATCCTGACCCGGCCGGCGGTCGAGGCGGGGGAACGGCTCGGCTTCCTGCCCGGCACGCTCAACGAGAAGATCGACCCCTACCTGCGCCCGCTCTACGACGCGCTGCACGACATGCTCGACCCGGATTCCATCCCCAAGCTGATGGCGGCGGGCACGATCGAGGTCGCGCCGCTGGCATATATGCGGGGAAGAACCCTGAATGACGCCTTCATCATCCTCGACGAGGCGCAGAACACCACGCCCGAGCAGATGAAGATGTTCCTCACCCGGCTCGGCTTCAATTCCAAGATCGTCGTCACCGGTGACGTCACCCAGGTGGACCTTCCCGGCGGCACGACCAGCGGCCTGCGGGTGGTCCGGGAGATCCTGGAGAACGTGGAGGACGTGCACTTCGCCGAGCTCTCCAGCTCCGACGTGGTCCGCCACCGGCTGGTCGGGGAGATCGTCGACGCGTACGCCCGCTGGGACGAGCGGGAGAACCAGCAGGCGCAGAGCGTGCACGCCGTGCCGGGGCGGTCCGCCCAGGGCGGCCGGGCCGGCCGGCGCCGCTAGACCGAGGGAAGACTGTTGTCCATCGAGATCGCCAACGAGTCGGGTGTCGACGTCGACACCGACGCCGTGCTCGCCGTGGCCCGGCACGCCCTCGACGAGATGGGGGTCAACCCCCTCGCCGAGCTGTCCGTGCTGCTGGTCGACATCGACTACATGACCGAGCTCAACCACCGGTGGATGGGCGGCGACGGCCCGACCGACGTGCTCGCCTTCCCCATGGACGAGGGCAGCGTCGACCACGGGCCCGGCGAGACGTCCGCCGCCGGCGGCGAGCCCGCGCTGCTCGGCGACATCGTGCTCTGCCCGGAGGTGGCGGCCAAGCAGGCGGCCACCGCCGGTCACGCCGCCGCCGACGAGCTGCACCTGCTCACCGTGCACGGGGTGCTGCACCTGCTCGGCTACGACCACGCCGAGCCGGAGGAGGAACGGGAGATGTTCGCCCTCCAGGCCCGGCTGCTGGCGAGCTGGCGGTCGACCCGGTCCCGGTGATGGCCACCCCGACACTGGCGGCCGCCGCCACCGGCCTGCCCGACCTGCAACTGCTGGTCTTCGCGGCCGGCCTGGTGGTGCTGGCCGGCCTCATCGCCATGACCGAGGCGGCCCTCGCCGCGGTCTCGCCCGCCCGCGCCGCCGAGCTGGCCCGCGACGGCGCGCGGGGCGCACGGACGCTCCAGGCCGTCGCCGGGGACGTGGTCCGCCACCTCAACCTCCTGCTCCTGCTGCGGCTGCTCGCCGAGCTGACCGCCACCACCCTGGTGGCGCTGGTCGCGGTCGACACCTTCGGCGCGGGCTGGCGCGCGGCGCTGGTCACCGCCGGCGCGATGACCGTGATCAGCTTCGTGGTGGTCGGGGTCGGCCCCCGCACCATCGGCCGGCAGCACGCGTACGTGGTCGGGCGGTCCGTCGCCCCGCTGGTCCGCTGGCTGGGCCGGGCGCTCAACCCGCTCGCCTCGCTGCTGATCCTGATCGGAAACGCGGTCACGCCGGGGCGGGGCTTCCGGGAGGGTCCGTTCGCCACCCAGGTGGAGCTGCGCGAGCTGGTCGACCTGGCCGAGCAGCGCGGTGTCGTGGAGCACGGCGAGCGGCAGATGATCCACTCGGTCTTCGCGCTCGGCGACACCATCGCCCGGGAGGTGATGGTGCCGCGTACCGAGATGGTGTGGATAGAGGAACGCAAGACGCTCTCCCAGGCGTTGGCGCTCTTCCTGCGCTCCGGCTTCTCCCGGATCCCCGTCATCGGCGAGAGCGTCGACGACGTGCTCGGCGTGCTCTACCTCAAGGACCTGATCCGGCGGACCCAGGGCGGTGCCCCGGAGGACCGGCAGCTCCCCGTCGCCGAGCTGATGCGCCCCGCCACCTTCGTGCCCGAGTCCAAGCCGGTCGACGACCTGCTCTCGGAGATGCAGGCCGCCCGCAACCACCTGGTCATCGTCGTCGACGAGTACGGCGGCACCGGCGGGCTGGTCACCATCGAGGACATCCTGGAGGAGATCGTCGGTGAGATCACCGACGAGTACGATGTCGAGCGCCCGCCGGTCGAGCACCTCGACGACGGGGCGGTGCGGGTCACCGCGCGGCTCCCGGTGGAGGATCTGGGCGAGCTGTTCGACACCGACCTCCCCACCGACGAGGTGGAGACCGTCGGCGGCCTGCTCGCCCAGTCCCTGGGCCGGGTCCCGATCCCCGGGGCGCAGGTCGAGGTCGCCGGGCTCCAGTTGGTCGCCGAGGGCACCACCGGCCGACGCAACCGGATCGACACCGTGCTGGTGAGCCGGGCGGAGTCGACCGACACGCAGAACGGCCCGGGGCGTGGCGAGCACGCCGAGCCCCGGAACGACACGAACCGATCCGAGGAGAGGCAACCCGCCGATGCCTGAGTCACCCGCCGTACCGGCCGCCCGGCCCACCCCGTCCGACCCGGTCGAGCTGAGCGCCGAGGACGGCAAGCTGGTCGTCCTGGCGCGGGGCGCGCGTGGCCGGGTGGGCGCCGTGGAGGGCGCGGCGGTCCGCGACCAGGACGGTCGGACGTACGCGGCGGCCAGCGTGTCGCTGCCGTCGTTGACGATCACCGCGCTCCAGCTCGCGGTGGCGTCCGCGGTGGCTGCCGGCGCGACCCGGCTGGAGGCCGCCGTGGTGGTCACCGAGGCGTCGACCCTGGACGGCGCGGGGCACGCGGCGGTACGCGACCTCGCCGCGGACGCGCCGATCCACGTGGCCGCCCCGGACGGGTCCGTCCTCGGCACGGTGGTCGAGTGAGCGATCTCCAGCCGCGCCCCTACCGGGCCGGGTTCGCCTGTTTCGTCGGCCGGCCGAACGCCGGCAAGTCGACGCTGACCAACGCGATCGTCGGGCAGAAGATCGCCATCACCTCGAACAAGCCGCAGACGACCAGGCACATCATCCGGGCCGTCCTGCACCGCCCGGAGTCCCAGCTCGTGCTGGTCGACACTCCGGGCCTGCACCGCCCCCGTACGCTGCTCGGCGAGCGCCTCAACGACCTGGTCCGGCAGACCTGGAGCGAGGTCGACGTGATCGGCCTCTGCATCCCGGCGGACGAGCCGATCGGGCGGGGCGACCGGTTCATCACCGGCGAGCTGGCCGAGTTGAAGGCCACCGTGCTGGCGGTGGTCACGAAGACCGACCTGGTGGACCGCAAGCGGCTGGCCGAGCAACTGCTCGCGGTCAGCGAGCTGGGTGAGTTCGCCGAGGTGGTGCCGGTCAGCGCGGTCTCCGGGCACCAGGTGGACACCCTGGTCGACGTGATGACCGGCTACCTGCCCGAGTCGCCGCAGCTCTATCCCGACGACATGCTCACCGACGACCCTGAGCAGGTGCTGGTCGCCGAGCTGATCCGGGAGGCCGCCCTGGAGGGCGTCCGCGACGAGCTGCCGCACTCGATCGCGGTGGTCGTCGAGGAGATGGTCCCCGAGGGCCGGCTCATGAAGATCTACGCCGATGTCTACGTCGAGCGACCCAGCCAGAAGGCGATCGTCATCGGCCACCGGGCGAGTCGGCTCAAGCACGTCGGCACCACCGCCCGGCGGCAGATCGAGGAGCTGCTCGGCACCCGGGTCTACCTCGACCTGCACGTCCGGGTGGCGAAGGACTGGCAGCGGGATCCGAAGCAGCTGCGCAAGCTGGGCTTCTGAGATCGGGGCCGGGGCGCGTACGCGTACGTTTCCCGGCCCCGGTGCGGCCCGTCCGGCGCGTGATCGGTCCCGGTCGGACGTATGGAAGATGTCACGTTCTGGTGGGTTCTCTTCTGTTTGGCGTGCTCGGCCCGGAGGGTAGGGGTAGGACAGCCCCGTATCCCCGGACATAGATGCAGGCTGATGCGAAACCGATACCTGGACCTGCTCCGCTTCCTGGCCATCGTTCGAGTCGTCGTCTACCACGTCACCGGTTGGGCCACGCTGACCCTCGTCTTCCCGGCGATGTCGGTGATGTTCGCGCTCGCCGGCTCGCTGATGGCGGCCTCACTGCACCGGTGGGGACCGGGGGCAATAGTGCGTCGGCTGCGACGCCTGCTGCCGTCGCTGTGGGTGCTCGCCGCCATCTTCGTGCCGGCCATGCTGCTCACCGGGTTGCCGCTGAGCCCGAAGGTGCTGCTCTGGCTCTTTCCCATCGCCGACCCGCCGGCCAACGGCTGGGGTGCCATCGCGCTCAGCGTGATCTGGTACCTGCGCGACTACCTCTGGTTCGTGCTCGCCTCGCCGGTGGCCCTCTGGCTGTTCCGGCGCGCCCCGGTGCCCACCCTGATCGCCCCGTACGCCCTGCTCGCGGCGGCCGAACTGGGCCTGCTCCCGGCGCTGCCGGTGGCGCTGCACCAGTTCGGGCTCTACTTCGGGGCCTGGCTGCTCGGCTTCGCCCACCAGGCCGGCATGCTGCGCCGCCTGGCCAACCGGGTGCTGGTCCCGGTCGCGCTGGCCCTCGCCGCCGCCGGAGCCGGCTGGATCGTCACCCACCCCGGGCCGCGCGGGTACGACCTGAACGACAACCCCCTGGGCAACGCCCTCTGGTCGGCGGCCTTCGTCCTCGTGCTGCTCGGCCGGGGGCCGGCGAGCGCACCCTGGGTGGACCACCGCGCCGCGTTCGGCCGGGTGGTGACCATCTTCAACCGGCGGGCGCTCACCGTCTACCTGTGGCACATGCCGTTCGTGGTGGCGCTCACCCCGCTGGTCGACGTGGTGGGCTGGTCGCACCAGGACCCGCTCGGCCTGGCGATCCGGGTCGCGTTGGTCTTCGCGCTGGTCGCGGCGGTGACCGCTCTCGTCGGCTGGGTGGAGGACGTGGCCGCCCGCAGGCCGCCGGAGATCGTCCCCGGCCGTGCCCGCCCCGGCCCGGCCACCGTCGGCCCGGCCACCGTCGGCAGGGTCGGCGGACCGGTCAACGGGCGGGCGGTGGTGCCGGGGCCCCGGGCCGCGCGGGAGCCGGAGACCGTCGAGATCAACGCTGGGTGACCGTGATGTCGCCGCTGCCGGTGGAGAGGTCGAGCACCAGCGTGGCGGACGGGTCGTCGGTGACGCCCAGCTCGGCGTCGCCGCCGTCGGTGTTGGAGCGGACCCGGTAGCGGCCCGTCGGCACGACCAGGTCGACGCTCCCGCTGGAGGCGTGCACCCGCGCCGAGGCCGGCGTCGTGAGGTCGACTGCGATGTCCCCGGAGCCCGTCTCCGCGTCCACCCCGCCGCCGAGGCGGTGCCCGGTGATGTCGCCCGACGAGGTACGCAGCGTGACCGCTGCGGCGACCTCGTCGACCTCGACGTTGCCGGAGCCGGTCTGGGCGCGTACGGGCCCGCCGGCGCCGGCCACCTGGATGTTGCCGGAGCCGGTCTCCGCGCGTACGGGGCCGCTGGAGGCGGTCACCCGGATGTTGCCCGAGCCGAGCCGCATCTCCACCGGGCCCACCCTGCTCAGGTCGACGTCACCGGAGCCGGTCTCGCCCTTCACGCTCACCCCGTCCGGGGCGGTGACCTCGTAGGAGATGCTGCACCGGGAACCGCAGTCGGTGTCCAGCACCAGCTCGCCGCCCTTGACCTCGTACGTCGTGTCGGGTTGACCGCCCTGGTAGCGCACCACCCGCTTGATCCGCACCTCGTCCTGCGCGCCGATGGCGCGGACGGTCACGTCGCCGGCCCCCGGGAGCACCCGGATGCTGTTGATCCGGACCGCCTCGGTGTTGTCGTAGTCGAGCCGGCGGAAGGACAGGTTGTCGCACCCGGCGGAGACGATCAGGGTGGCGGCCGCAGCGAGCGCGGCGGCGGTGCGGTGCAGAGCCATGCGAGCACGCTACGAGGCGTGACGGCCCCCGCGCATCGGGGTTCCGCGCGCGGACACCCCGAGCTGACCCTGATTCCGCACCCCGAGAGAGAATGGTCCGATGGCCGGATACCGCCGACAGCTCTACCGCGACGACGCGGTGGTCCTGCGCGTGCAGAAGCTCGGCGAGTCCGACCGGATCATCACCCTGCTCACCCGCCGGCACGGCCGGCTCCGCGCGGTGGCCCGGGGGATCCGCCGCACCACCAGCAAGTTCGGTGCCCGGCTGGAGCCGTTCGGTCACGTCGACCTCCAGCTCGCCGGCGACCCGAAGGGCAACCTGGGCAGCTCGCTGCACACGGTCAGCCAGGTCGAGGGCATCGACCTCTACGGCAAGCGGTTCCTCGGCGACTATCCCCGCTACACGGCGGCCAGCGCGATCGCCGAGACCGCCGAGCGGCTCACCCCCGTCGAACGGGAGCCGTCGCTGCGGCTGTTCCAGCTCACCCTGGGCGCGCTGCGGGCGCTCGCCGAGGGCAGCCACGCCACCACCCTGGTGCTCGACGCGTACCTGCTGCGGGGCATGACGCTCGCCGGTTGGGCGCCGGCGCTGACCGCCTGCGCCGTCTGCGGCACGCCGGGGCGGCACCGGGCGTTCTCCGTACCGGCCGGGGGCGCGGTCTGCCCGGACTGCCGGCCGCCCGGCGCGGCCCATCCCGCCCCGGCCACCATCGACCTGATGTCCGCGCTGACCAGCGGCGACTGGCGGGTCGCCGACGCCACCGAGACCGGCGTACGCCGGGAGTGCAGCGGCCTGGTCGCGGCACACCTGCAGTGGCACCTGGAGCGCGCGCTACGCTCGCTGCCGCTGGTCGACCGGGGCGCCCCGGGGGCCGGCCCGGTCCCGCCGCCGCCCGGCGTCGGGTCCGGTGCGGACGGTGTGAACAGGGGGAGAACCGAGTGATCCGATCGATGAGGGCCGGGCGTCGCGAGCCGGTGCCGCCGACTCCGCACCCGTCGGGCGCCCGGCCGCCGGCGCTGCCCGCCGACGCGGTGCCGAAGCACGTCGCCGTGGTGATGGACGGCAACGGCCGGTGGGCCAAGGATCGCGGGCTGCCCCGCACCAAGGGCCACGAGGCGGGGGAGTTCTCCCTCTTCGACACGGTCGAGGGCGCCATCGAGCTGGGCATCCCCTACCTGTCGGCGTACGCCTTCTCCACCGAGAACTGGCGGCGCTCGCCGGACGAGGTCCGGTTCCTGATGGGCTTCAACCGCGACGTCATCCGCCGCCGCCGTGACCAGCTGGTCGACCTGGGGGTGCGGGTGGTCTGGTCCGGCCGGGCCGGCCGGCTCTGGAAGAGCGTCATCTCCGAGTTGCAGACGGCGGAGGAGATGTCCCGGGGCAACTCGACGCTGACCCTCCAGTTCTGCGTCAACTACGGCGGTCAGGCCGAGATCGCCGACGCCGCCGCCGCCATCGCCCGCGACGTGGCGGCGGGCCGGCTGGACCCGGAGAAGGTCAACGAGAAGACGGTCGCGAAGTACCTCTACCACCCGGAGATCCCCGAGGTGGACCTGTTCCTGCGTCCCTCCGGCGAGGAGCGGATCTCGAACTTCCTGCTCTGGCAGACCGCGTACGCCGAGCTGATCTTCCTCGACACGCTCTGGCCCGACTTCGACCGCCGCCACCTCTGGTACGCCTGCGAGCTGTACGCGCAGCGGGACCGTCGCTTCGGCGGCGCGCTGCCCAACCCGGTCGCCCCGCCGCCCGCCTGAGGCTTACCGCCCGGTCGTACGGGGTACCACGGTGGTCAGCAGCCACCGACGGAGGTGAACCCACATGATCCAGAAGCGTATTGCCCAGTGGGCGATGATGGCCGTCGCCGTGCCGTTGGCGGCGGCGGGCGCGCGCCGGCTCAGCCACACGCTGGAGGCCCGCCGCGGCCCGACCGGGGTGAGCCGCCTGCTCACCAAGGGCGCCGACATGCTCCGCCCGCAGAAGGCGAAGCGCCGCCGCTTCTTCTGACGCCCACTGCCAACCCGCCACCCCGTGACCTGACCCCACCCCCGACCCGTTCGTCGATCATGCAGTCGTGGTGCTCCGCGAAAGCCCCACACCGGGGCGTTCCGGCCACCAGAAGTGCATGATCGACTCGCGGGTCGGGGGTTCGGGGTTTCGGGTCAGGTTCTGGTTTCGGTGCGGTCGGTGGGCCAGCGGGTGTGGAAGGTGCCCTCGCGGTCCACGCGCTGGTAGGTGTGCGCCCCGAAGTTGTCCCGCAGCGCCTGGATCAGGGCGGCCGGCAGCCGCTGGGCGCGCAGCGCGTCGAAGTACGCCAGCGACGAGGCGAACGCCGGGGCCGGCACGCCCGCCCGCGCCGCGTCGGCCACCACCCGCCGCCAGCTCGGCACGCCGTCGTTCACGGTGTCCGCGAACCACGGCGCCACCAGCAGCGTCGGCAGGTCGGGCCGCTCGTCGTACGCTTGGCGGATGCGGTCCAGGAAGCGGGCCCGGATGATGCAGCCGCCCCGCCAGATCGTCGCGGTGCCGCCCAGGTCGATGCCCCAGTCGTACTCGCGGGAGCCGGCGCGGATGTGGTCGAAGCCCTGCGCGTACGCGACGATCTTCGAGGCGAGCAGGGCGCGGCGGACGTCCTCGACGAAGGCGTCGGGGTCCTCGACCCGCCAGGTCGCGCCCATGTCCGGGAATGCCCCACGGGCCGCCTCGCGCTGGTCGGCGTGCCCGGAGAGCGAGCGGGCGAAGGTCGCCTCGGCGATGCCGGTGATGGGGATGCCCAGGTCGAGCGCGCTCTGCACCGTCCAGCGGCCGGTGCCCTTCTGCTCGGCGCGGTCCAGCACGACGTCCACGAACGCCCGCCCGGTGGCCGCGTCGGTGTGCGCCAGCACGTCGGCGGTGATCTCGATCAGGAAGGACTCCAGCTCGCCGGAGTTCCAGCCACGGAAGATCTCCGCGAGCTGCGCCGGCTGCGCGCCCAGTCCGGCCCGCAGCAGGTCGTACGCCTCCGCGATGAGCTGCATGTCGGCGTACTCGATGCCGTTGTGCACCATCTTGACGAAGTGCCCGGCGCCGTCCGGCCCGATGTGCCGGCAGCACGGTACCCCGTCCACCTGGGCGGCGATCCGTTCGAAGATCGGCCCGAGCGTGCGGTACGACTCCGCGGATCCGCCCGGCATGATGCTCGGGCCCCGCAGGGCGCCCTCCTCGCCACCGGAGACGCCGGTGCCGACGAAGTGCAGGCCGTGGGCCCGTAGCGCCTCCTCCCGCCGGCGGGTGTCGGCGAAGTGCGCGTTGCCGCAGTCCACGACGATGTCGCCCGCGTCGAGCAGCGGGACCAGCTCGTCGACCACGGCGTCGGTGGGGCCGCCCGCCTTGACCATCACGATGACCGCGCGGGGCCGCTCCAGCGACGCGACGAAGTCGGCCATCGACTCGGCGGGCAGGAACGTGCCCTCGTCCCCGTGCTCCGCGACGAGGCCGCGGGTGCGCTCCGGCGACCGGTTGTGCACCGCCACGGCGAAACCGTTGCGGGCCAGGTTGCGGGCCAGGTTCCGGCCCATCACCGCCAGTCCGGTCACGCCGATCCGTGCCGTCGCCCGCCCGGCCATCCGTCCGCCCTCCGCCGTCGACACCCGCCGGTGCGACCGTATCGCCGGGCGGGGCGCCCCGGAGGCGTGTCAGGCACTCCGTCACCGCCACGTGGCGGTCGCCCCGAAGGGCGCGGGGGCCACCCGATGACCCTCGGCCGGGCGGTCTCCCCGGGACGCGACCGGCCTGCCGAGACCCTTCGCCGGGCGGCCTGCCTCTGCGAGGCGGCGCCCGGCCGGCTGCGGGCCCCGCCGGGCGGACTCCGTGCGGACGCGACCGGCCTACCACGGACCCTGCCGGGCGGCCTCCGTGGGGCCCGACCGGCCGGCTGCGGACCCCGCCGGTAATTCGGGTGCGCGCGACCGGTGGGGCGGCTAACGTGTGGGCATGCGCAACTGACGCCCCACTTCCGAGCCGACCCGCCGCCGCGTCGCCGCGGGTCCGCGTGCTCCCGGGCGTCCGCATTCCGCACCTGCCGTCGAACGGCGGTGCTCCTCGTGGCCGATCCCGGGCAGCTGTCCCGATCCCGCCCGACCGTCGCGCGACGGTCGCCGAACGAGGCGGGCCCCGGTCACCGGACGTCGCTCCGGTGTGGCAGGGCCCGCAGACCGAGGAGGCACCGGATGCCCGCCAGGCGCAACCCGAAGAAGTCCCGTACCACCGTCCCCACGCCGTCCGTCGCGGACCTGACGCCCGTCAACCTCGACGAGGTGGCGGTCGCGCCGGTCGTGCCGGCGCTGCCGGTCGACCGACCGGCGGCGCCGAAGGCCGGTCCGCCGGTCTCCGGCACCGGCCGCTCCGGCGCGCTGCGCGGCCAGAAGGCCGGGCAGGCCCGCCGGTACGCCTTCCGGCGCAGCTGACGGTGCCGGCCGGGTGGAGCCGTCGTCACCGGCGACTCCACCCGGCCCGCCCGCGCCCGACCACCCGGGCAGGCGCCTTCGCCCGGCCCACCCGCCGTCCGCCCCACCCGGTTGGCGCCTGCGCCCGGCCCGCCCGCCGATCAACGGGCGGCGTCAGCCGATCAACGGGCGGAAGGTGCCGAGCAGCACGCTGACGGTCAGCGCGGCCCCGGCGAGCACCGCCGCGCCGGCGATCAGCAGGCCGTCGGCGGCGACGAAGCGCTGTCGCCGGGCGACGGTGCGCGGGACCCCGGCGTCGAAGCCCCGGGCGTCCATCGCCACGGCCAGCCGGGTGCCCCGGCGGATCGCCCCGACGAGCAGCGCGAAGGCCGTCGACACGAACAGCCGCAGCTTCGCCAGCGGGTTGCGGCCGGCCTCGACCCCCCGGGCGCGACGCGCCATGGAGATCATCTGCCACTCCTGCCCCAGCAGCGGCACGAGCCGGAACGCGGCCAGCGCCCCGATGGCGAACCGGGCCGGCGCCTTCGCGTTCTGGATCAGCGCGTCCGCCAGGTCGGTCGGGTCGGTCGTGGCGAAGACGATCACGCCGGGCAGCGCCACCGCGAACATGCGCAGCACCAGGCCGAGCGCGGTGAGCAGCACCCCGGAGGTGACCACCACCGGGCCGGCCTCGACCAGCACCCGACCGGAGCGCTCGGCCGCGAAGAGCACCAGCGTCACCACCACGCCGACCGCGCCGACCAGCAGCGGCCAGGCCCGCCGCGCCAACACCCGGAAACGGACCCCGAACAGCGGCAGCAGGGCCAACTCGGCGGCGATCGCGATGGCCGGGGCCACCGGGTCCAGGGTGGCGATCAGGATGAACGAGAACACCAGCGCCGCGGCGAGCTTGGCCACCGGATTGCGCCGGGCCAGCAACGCCTCCGGCGCGGCGACCGGCTCGAAACTGATCACGCCCGCCCCAGGGTGGGGCGGCGGTCCGGGTGGGTGACCGGTGCGGCGGTTCGGTCGCTGGTCACGGGCGCTCCAGGGTGAGGCGGTGGTCTGCCAGTGCGGCGACGAACTCCAGGTCGTGGGTGACGGCGACCAGGCCGTGCCCGGCGTCGCGCAGCTCGGCGAAGAGGTCCACCAGCTCCAGCCAGGTCCGCCGGTCCTGGCCGAAGGTCGGTTCGTCGCACACGAGCAGGCGGGGCGCGGTGGCCAGGGCGGTCGCCACGCTCAGCCGCCGCGCCTCCCCGCCGGAGAGGGTGTACGGGTTGGCGGCGGCGAGTTTCGTCAACCGCAGCCGGGACAGCAGGGTGTCGACGGTGGTCCGGACCGCCGCCTCGGGCTGGCCGGTGCGGCGCGGGCCGAGCGCCAGCTCGTCGAAGACGGTGTTGGTGACGAACTGGTGCTCCGGGTCCTGGAAGACCGAGCCGATCCGGCGGGCCAGTGCCGGGGCGCGCCAGCGGTGCGGGGGAGTGCGGGCGTCGCCGCCGGCCAGTGCCGCCGTCGCCGCGATCCGGCCGGTGCCGGGCTTGAGCAGGCCGCCCAGCAGCAGGGCGAGGGTCGACTTGCCGGCCCCGTTGGGCCCGACGACGGCGAGCGCCTCGCCGGCGCGTACCGCCAGGTCGACGGGGGCCAGCCGGGGCGGCAGGCCGAGTTGGTCGGCGGCGACCAGCACGTCGCCGGGGGGCGCGGTCGCGTGGCGGGGCGGTACCGGGCGGCCGGGCACCCAGACGCCCTCGTCGGCTAGCGCGTCGCCGTGCGTACCGAAGACGGCCTCGGGCGTGCCGTCGGCGCGGACGCCGCCGCCGGGTTCGAGCACGACCACCCGGTCGATCAGGGGCAAGGCCTCGGCGACCCGGTGCTCGACCAGGATCAGCGTGGTGTCGGCGTCCAGCGCGCCGGCCACCGCCGCCCGGATCAGCGCCGCGCCGGTCGGGTCGAGGTTGGCGGTCGGCTCGTCGAGCAGCAGCAGGCCGGGGCGCAGGGCCAGCACGCCTGCCAGGGCGAGCCGCTGCTGCTCGCCGCCGGAGAGCGCGGCGGTGTGGCGGTCGCGGTGGTAGGGGAAACCGACCCGGGCCAGCGCCTCGTCGACGCGGGGCCAGATCTCCCCGGCGGGGGTACCGCGGTTCTCCAACCCGAACGCCACGTCGTCGCCGCTGCGGGCCATCACGAGCTGGGTCTGCGGGTCCTGGAAGACGATGCCGACCCGCTCCCGGCCCTTGCGGGGGTCGAGCCCGTCGATCTCGACGGTGCCCTCCTGTTCGCCCGAGTCCTCGGGCAGCAGCCCGGCCAGCGCGGCGAGCAGGGTGCTCTTGCCGGCCCCGGAGGGCCCCAGCAGCAGCACCCGCTCCCCGGCTTCCACGCGCAGGTCCACCCCGCGTACGGCCCAGGCCCGCCGCCCGGCGTGCCGCCACCCGAACCCCCGCAACGTCACCGCCCCCACGCCGCCCCCTTCCTTCCTGCCCGCCCGCAGGCGGGCGTTGATCATGAGGTTGTTGTCGTTCGGCACGGCGTGTCGTGACAACAACTTCATGATCAACG
>NZ_JAVRFL010000033.1:0-85352 GCF_031845925.1 Micromonospora reichwaldensis
CGCCGCCGGGAGGCGCGGCGGGCGCACCGGGCACGGGCGGGGCGTTGCCGGAGCGCGGGACCGGCGGGGCGTCGCCAGGGCCGGGTACCGGCGGGGCGTCTTCCTCGGCGGCGCGGCGTCGACCGGCCGGTGCGCCGGGGCGTCGGCCCCGGTCGGTGCCGTCGCCGTCGGGCATTGGCGGGGCGGCCGTCGGCACGGGTCCGGTGCCGTCCGTCGGGACGGGAACGCTGGCGTCGACCGGGCCCCGCCGCATCCGGCCGGACCGGGGGTCACGTCCGTCGGCGGGGGCGCCGCGCAGCTCGCCGGTCGGCGGACCGGCTGGTGGCTGAGGGGTGCCGGGGGCCGGGACGCCGACCCGGGCGGCGCCCACGGCACCGCCGGGTCGCCCGGCGGCGGCCGGTGGCGGCGTACCGCCTGGCACCGCCGCCCGGCCGTCGGGGCGCCGACCGGGCGCCGGCGCGGCCGGGTGTGGCGCGTCCGGGTGCGGGGGTACGGGCGCGCCCGGACGCGGTCCGGTCGGCGTGCCGGCGCGAGCGCCGGGGGGCGTGCCGGGCGGCGGCCCGACCTGGGGGCCGGCGGCCGGACCGGGCTGCGGCCCGGTCCGCGGCTCGGTCTGCGGAGCCGCCGGGAAGTTGGCCTGCGGATGCGCCGGGAAGCCGTCCTGTGGATGCGGTGCGGAAGCCCGCTGCGGGCCGGGGGGCGGGGTCGCCTGCGGGCCCGTCGCGGTGCCGGCCGGTGCGCCCGCCGGCGGAATCGCCTGCGGACCCGTCGGGGTGCCCGGGACGGGGCGTGGCCGCCGGTCCGGGCCGTCCGGGCCGGGTTGCGGACGACCGGGCGCCGGGGGGCGGCGGACGGGCTGGTGCGGGGGGACGGCCTCGGGGGCGGCGGGGCCGGCCGGCCGGGGTGGTTCCGGCGCACCGGGCCAGGGTCCGTCCACCGGGCGGGAGCGCGGCGGCTCGGCCTCGGCGCGGCGCACCGGGGGTGCGGCGGCTGGACCGGGGCCACGGTGGGGCGGCGGCCCGGCAGGGCCGGGAGCCGTCGGGTCACCCGGACGGGGGCCGGGAGGCGAGGCGGGTTCCAGCCCGCCCGGCCCCAGCTCGGTGCGCTGCTGCTTGGCCGAGCGCAGGTCGTCGATCCAGCCGAACTCCTCGCCGCTGATCGGCTCCTCGGGCTCGGCCTCGGCCTTGCCCCGTCCCCAGCGGCGCCCCTTGGCGCGGGAGTCGCGCCGCTCTTCGGGGCCGTCCTCCGGTCGCTCCGAACCACGCGATTTCACTACTGACCCTCCTCGGCGGTGTCACTGCCGCCCTCTCGCGCCGCGTCGGCGCCGCCCGTGTCCGTCTTTCGGCGGCCGTTGTCCGCCGAGCCGCTCCCGACCCCCGCCGCCGAGGGCGCGGCCGGCGCGGGCAGCCCCCGGACGATACGGCGCAGCAGCGGCAGCCGGGTGGCGACCGAGCGCTCGGCGCCGTGCTGGCTGGGCCGGTAGTAGTCGGTGCCGGCGAGGTCGTCGGGGGCGTACTGCTGGGTGACCACGCCGCGCTGGTCGTCGTGCGGGTAGCGGTAACCGGTCCCGTGCCCCAGCCCCTTGGCGCCCGAGTAGTGCGCGTCGCGCAGCCCGCGCGGCACCGGCCCGCCCCGGCCGGCCCGCACGTCGGCGATGGCCGCACCGATCGCGGTGGTCGCCGAGTTGGACTTCGGCGCGGTGGCCAGGTGGATCACCGCCTGGGCGAGGTTGAGCTGCACCTCGGGCAGTCCGACGTACTCCACGGCGTGGGCGGTGGCGGTGGCCACGCTCAGCGCCGTCGGGTCGGCCATGCCGACGTCCTCGCTGGCGAAGATGACCAGGCGACGGGCGATGAACCGCGCGTCCTCCCCGGCGACCAGCATCCGGGCCAGCCAGTGCAGCGCGGCGTCCACGTCGGAGCCGCGCATGCTCTTGATGAAGGCGCTGGTCACGTCGTAGTGGGCGTCGCCGGCCCGGTCGTAGCGCACGGCCGCCACGTCGACCGCCTGCTCGGCGGTGGCGAGGTCGATCCGCGCGGCGCCGAGGGCCGTGGCGGAGCCCGCCGCCGCCTCCAGCGCCGTCAGCGCCTTGCGTACGTCGCCGGACGCGAGGCGTACGAGATGGTCCTCGGCCTCGGTCTCGAGGGTGAGCGCGCCGCCGAGGCCGCGCTCGTCGGCGACCGCGCGGCGCAGCAGGTCGCGCACCGCCGCGTCGTCCAGCGGCTGGAGGGTGAGCAGCACGCACCGCGACAGCAGGGGCGAGATAACCGAGAAGTACGGGTTCTCGGTGGTCGCCGCGAGCAGCGTGACCGTGCGGTCCTCGACGGCGGCGAGCAGCGAATCCTGCTGGGTCTTGCTGAACCGGTGCACCTCGTCGATGAAGAGCACCGTCTGCGGGCCGCCGGAGCGGCGCTGGCGGCGGGCGGTCTCGATCACCGCGCGCACGTCCTTGACCCCGGCGGTGAGGGCCGACATGGCGACGAACCGGCGGTCCGTGGCCCGCGCCACCAGGTGCGCGATGGTCGTCTTGCCGCTGCCGGGCGGGCCCCAGAGGATGACCGACATCGGCGCCGTGGCCGAGACGAGCTGGCGCAGTGGGGCACCGGGCGCGAGCAGGTGATCCTGACCGACCAGCTCGTCGATGCTGCGCGGGCGCATCCGGACGGGCAGCGGCGAGTCCTCCCCCACCGCGGTGAACCTGTCCACACCGACGGGACCCGCGGGCGTGGGGGGCGCTCCGGCGGGTTCACCGAGGGAGAAGAGGGCGTCGGACTCCATCAGGGGAACAGTACAAGGCCCGGCCGACGGCGCCGGAAGCGCGCCGTCGGGCCGGACCCGTGATGATCGGTTACGGTCAGCCGCGGCCGGGACGCCGGCCCCGGTACCAGCGGCCGCCACCGCCGCCGCCACCGCCGCGCGGGCCCCGGCCGACCCCGGCCAGGTACAGGGAGAGCAGCAGCAGGCCGATCAGTACGAGGGTGTTCCAGTTGAACAGGTCCGGGGCACCGAAGTTGGTGTCCAGCAGGTCGATGAGCAGGGCGAAGCCGAAAACGACCGCCGCGAGAATGGCGAGCATGACGTTCCTCCGGTGGGGGTTCCCAGTGGGTCGGCGCGGGATGTACCCAATCGGTCCGCTCGCCAATCTCCACCGTGGAGCGGCCCGGTCTCCGGCCGGCTTCGGCGACGGCCGGAGACCGGGGTCCGCCGGCAGGAGGCCGGAGACCGTCCTAGGCTTGCTGACGTGATCATCGCCGACCAGGTACTGGAGGGGCGGGACGCCATCCTGGCGGCCGCCGGTCACCACCCGTACGTCCGGCACGCGCTCGCCCGCGACGAGGTGCCGCGCGGCTGGCGGCGCGACGACGCGGTGGGCTGGCTGCTGCCGGCGGAGCACGGCCCGCGCGGTGGCGCGATCGGCGCCCCCGGTCCGGCGGTCGAGGTCTTCGCCGACCTGGTCGCGCGGGGCGCGCTGCGGCCGGGCCAGTGGCTGCACCTGCCGCGGCTCGACCCGGCGGCGCTGCCCAACCGGCTGGCGGTGGCCCGGCACGACGAGTGGGACTTCCTCTGGAGCGCCGCCGCGCCGCCGCGCCAGCCCGACGAGGAGCGGGTGGTCCGGCTCACCGGCGCCGACCACCCGGCGCTGACCGCTCTGATCGACGAGGCGTTCCCGAGCACCACCTCGCGACCGGGCGACCCGAGGATCGTCGACTGGTACGGCATCCGCGACGGCGACCGGATCGTCGCCTGCGGCGCCGACCGCAGCCGGGGCGACATCGGCTTCCTCGCCGGACTGACCGTCGCCCCCGACCGGCGGGGACGGGGGCTGGGCGCGGCGCTGACCGCCGCCATGACCCGGGCCCTGCTCGCCCGCCACGACACCGTGGCGCTCGGCGTCTACAGCGTCAACGTCGGGGCGATCCGGCTCTACCGGCGGCTCGGCTTCACCGGCGCCCTGGCCCGCAGCTCGGTGCACCTGGCCTGAGACGCCTGGCACGGCCCCGGTCGGCGGGGGGACCATTGCTCGTAAATGGTCGCGGCCCCCGCCATGGTCCCGGCCCGCACCGCCGGGGCGACCGCCCGCCGCCCCGGCGGAAGTCAGGTGGACGCTTCCCGACCGCCGTCGGCGTTCCCGCTCGTCAGGGCCATGTCAGCGGGCCGCACCGGATCGGCGGCGTCGGGCCTGACCGGGCCCGACCGCCTCCGCCGCTCGGCCCGCCAGGCGGGCAGGTAGAGCGGGGCGGCGACCGCCAGCACCACGGCACCGACGAACATCGCGAGGCTGATGCTGGTGCGGTCGGCCAGGGCGGTCAGGACGACGGCGCCGAGCGCTCCGGCCGGCTGGGCCATCATCGAGTTCAGCGAGATGACACTGGTCCGGTAGGGACCGTCGACCTGACGGTGCAGGAGCCCCATGTGCAGCGGGTTCGACGCGCCGTGCACGGCGTAGCAGGCCAGGAAGGCGATCAGCACCCCGACCGGGCCGGCGAAGAGGCCCATCCCGACGACTGTGACGCCCTGGAGGACGCGCAGCAGCGCGGCGCTGGGTGCGGCGCCAAGCCGGCGCAGCATCAGCGGGGTCAGCGCGGCGCCGGCCGCGTTCGCCAGCCAGGCCACCGAGGTGGCCGGGCCGAGCAGCGCCGCCGCCCGGTCGGCGTCGCCGACGACCTCCGCGAGGCGGACCGGCAGCAGCGACTCGAAGGTGACCATGCCGAAGCCCCAGAACAACTCCACGGCCACCAGGGCGAGCAGCACCCGGGAGCGGCGCAGCAGCCCGAACGCCTGCCCCACCATCCGGGGCGCCTCGGTGATCGAGGCGCGCAGCGCGCCGGCGCCCTTGGCCGAGCGGGTCTCCACCAGCAGGATCAGCAGCGCGACCAACGCCACCGTCTGAAGGGCGATGGCGGCGAGCACCGGCAGGGTCAGCGCGCTCACCGGCCCGATCGGGCCGAGCGCGACCAGGCCGCCGCTGAGCAACGCGCCGGCACCGATGGCGACGCCGATCACGGTGCCGGCGTGGCCGAGGCCAGGCTCGTACTCGGCCTCCGGGTCGGCGGCGAGGGTGGCGTCGACGTACCAGGACTCCAGCGGGCCGCTGTCCAGCGCCCGGTAGACGCCCTGCAGGGCCCAGGACAGGACGAAGAGCCAGAACGAGTCGGCCACCACGAAGACCACGAGCGAGATCACGCAGGTCACCCAGGCGACGACGAGCACGGGCTTGCGGCCGAGCGCGTCGGCGAACCCGCCCGTCGGCAGTTCCAGCGCCAGGACGATCAGCCCCTGTGCGGTGACGACCAGACCGATCTGGGAGAGCGAGAGGCCGCGCTCCTGCATCAGCAGGATCATCACGGGGATGAGCAGCCCGGCGGGTAGCCAGCGCAGGCCGTAGAGCACGAGGTAGCGACGCCGGATCTGGCGTACGGTCAGCGCGCTCACCGCTTCCCCTCCACCCGGGGGTAGGCGGCCAGGAAGACGTGCACCGGCTCCGCCTCGGGCTCGTCGGGCACCTGCTCGTCGCGGTAGCGCTCGAGCAGCCGCCACAGTTCGTCGTTGAGGGCCTGTAGCCGGGCCGGGCCGATCCTCAGCAGGGAGTCGCTCATCCCGGCGGCGTCCCGCCACGCCCGGGTGTAGCCGTGCTCGGCGGCCATCCAGCGCTCGGACTGCTCTGCCAGCAGCCGCACCTGGTCGGCCTGGATCCACTGCACCGCCGCCCGGGCGTCCGGGTCGTCGTCGAAGTCGGTCGGCTCGAAGTTGCTCATGTCGTGGGCAGCCCGCCACCACCGCTGCCGGCCGGTGCCCCGGTCGAGGTCCTCCGTCACCAGCCCCACCTCGGCGAGCTGCCGCAGGTGATAGCTGGTCGCTCCCGTGTTGGTGTCCAGCTTCTCGGCCAGCGTGGTCGCGGTCGCGGGCCCGTCCGCCCGCAGCGTGCCGAGTAGCCGCAGCCGCAGCGGATGGGCCAGGACGCGAACCTGCCGGTTGTCCAGGTGGACGGCGCGCGGCGCATTCTCCATGAACGCACAATACCTGTGCACACTTTCTTTGCACAAGAGTTATGCATAGAAAGTGTGCATCGACGACGGCGTGCGCACCCGGCACGGGTCGCTCCGGGCAGAACTCCGGGCGGGTCAGCGGGTGAGTAGTTCGCGCACCCCGCGCAGGCGGGTGCCGAGCAGCCCGGCGGCGCGGGTGGAGTCGAGGCGCACCTCCGCGGGGCGGAGCACGCCGGCAGCGGCGCCGGTGGTGGTCTTCATGCCGGCCGGGTCGATGCCGCAGTGCGCGGCGACCAACAGGCCCAGCTCCGCGCGGCTGACCGCGTCCGGACCGGCCACGTTGAGCGGGCCGGCGTAGTCGGTACGGAGAAGCTCCAGCACGGCGGCGGCCAGGTCGGTGACGTCGATCGGACAGCGCAGTTCGTCGGTGAACAGGCTCGCCCGGCCGGCGAGCGCGTCGTGGCAGAGCTGGATCTGCTTGCTCCCGTCCCCGACGATCAGCGAGGTACGCACCAGCACCGCGCCCGGGTCGAGGACACGCACGGCGGTCTCGGCCGCGGCCTTGGCCGCCCCGTACGGGAAGATCGGGCTGGGCGGCTCGTCGTCGGCGTACGGCTCCGGGCGGCCGGCGTGCACCGCGTCGCTGGACACGTGCACGAGCCGCGCCCCCGCCTCGGCGGCGGCGTACGCGACGTGGGCGGCCCCGTCGGCGGTCACCGCCCAATCGCCGTACCGGTAGGGGGTGCCGACCACGGCTTCGGGGCGGACCCGGGCGACCAGCTCGCGCACGGCGGCCCGGTCCGTCACGTCTAGCCGGCGCGTCTCGACGCCCGGCACCTCGGCCCGACCCGAGTGGTACGTCCCCACCACCGACCAGCCGGCACCCACCGCCTGCCGGCACACCTGGGCGCCCAGAAACCCACTGCCCCCCACCACGAGCAGCCTCATGTCCCGTCCCCCCTCCGCTCTTCCCTCTTACGGACGATCAAGAGGTTTGCGTCACGTCGTCGAGCAGATCATGACGCAAACCTCTTGATCGACACACGAGGGCGAGCCGGGGCGAGGGCCCCGGCTCGATCTCGGAGGGAAAGGCGGGTGGGGTCAGGTGGGGTCGGCCACCGGGGCGGCCGGGCCGGCCGTGCCGGTGTGCGGGGCGGCCTGCGGCTTCGGCTTGGCGTCGATGCCGGCCTCGGTGCGCTGCTGGCCGGTGATCGGCGTGGGCGCGCCGGTCAGCGGGTCGAAGCCGCCCCGGGTCTTCGGGAAGGCGATGACCTCGCGGATCGAGTCCGCGCCGGCGAGCAGCATGCAGACCCGGTCCCAGCCGAACGCGATGCCGCCGTGCGGCGGGGCGCCGTACTTGAACGCCTCCAGCAGGAAGCCGAACTTGTCCTGCGCCTCCTCGGGGGTGATGCCGAGCAGCTCGAAGACCCGCTTCTGCACGTCGCCCCGGTGGATACGGATCGAGCCGCCGCCGATCTCGTTGCCGTTGCAGACGATGTCGTACGCGTACGCCAGCGCCCGGTCCGGCGCCTCCTCGAACCGGTTGACCCACTCGGCGTTCGGCGAGGTGAACGGGTGGTGCACGGCCGTCCAGCCACCGTCGTCGGTGCGCTCGAACATCGGCGCGTCGACCACCCAGCAGAACGCCCAGGCGCTCTCGTCGACCAGGCCGGCC
The DNA here is from genome assembly GCF_031845925.1 of Micromonospora reichwaldensis. Taxonomy (NCBI): domain Bacteria; kingdom Bacillati; phylum Actinomycetota; class Actinomycetes; order Micromonosporales; family Micromonosporaceae; genus Micromonospora; species Micromonospora reichwaldensis. The sequence continues at coordinate 7,663 of NZ_JAVRFL010000033.1, forward strand.
CGCTTGGCGATCTCGATCCGGGCCGCGCCGAGCAGTTCCTGCGCCTCACGGGTGTTCGTGCTGGCGGCGAAGAAGACCGCGTCGCCCGGCTTCGCGCCGACCGCGTCGGCGAGCCCGCCCAGGTGCGCGGCAGAGAGGTTCTTCGCCACCGGCCCGCGCGCCTCGCCGGTCTCGGCGTCGAGCACCACGTACGCCAGGCCGCGCGCGCCGCGCGCCTTGGCCCAGTCCTGCCAGCCGTCGAGTTCCTTGCGGCTCTGCGCCGCGCCGCCGGGCATGACGACCGCGCCGACGTAGCCGCCCGCGTCGATGGCGCCCGCGAAGACCCGGAACTCGGTGCCGCGCAGGTAGTCGGTCAGCTCGGTCAGCTCGACGCCGTAGCGCAGGTCGGGCTTGTCGGAGCCGTACCGGGCCATCGCGTCGTGCCAGGTGATCCGCGGGATCGGCCGGGAGATCTCGTGGCCGGCCAGGTCCTTCCACAGCGCCGAGACGATCGCCTCGCCGAGATCGATGACGTCGTCCTCGGTGACGAAGGACATCTCGATGTCGAGCTGGGTGAACTCCGGCTGCCGGTCGGCGCGGAAATCCTCGTCGCGGTAGCAGCGGGCGATCTGGTAGTACCGCTCCATGCCGCCGACCATCAGCAGCTGCTTGAACAGCTGCGGCGACTGCGGCAGCGCGTACCAGCTGCCGGGCTGCAACCGCACCGGCACCAGGAAGTCGCGGGCGCCCTCCGGCGTGGACCGGGTCAGCGTCGGGGTCTCGATCTCCAGGAAGTCCCGCTCGTGCAGCACGGTGCGGGCGAGCTGGTTGGCCCGCGAACGCAGCCGCATCGCCTTCGCCGGGCCGCTGCGGCGCAGGTCCAGGTAGCGGTAGCGCAGCCGGATGTCGTCGCCCGCCTCGACCTGGTCGTCCACCGGCAGGGGCAGCGGCGCCGCCTCGGAGAGCACCTCCAGCTCGGCCGCGGTCACCTCGATCTCGCCGGTCGGCAGCTCCGGGTTCTCGTTGCCCTCGGGGCGGTGGGTCACCTCGCCGGTCACCCGGACGCAGAACTCGTTGCGCAGCGCGTGCGCGTCCTCCTCGCGGAACACCACCTGGACCACGCCCGACCCGTCGCGCAGGTCGACGAAGATCACGCCGCCGTGGTCGCGCCGGCGGGCCACCCACCCGGCGAGCGTCACCGTGGTGCCGGCGTCCGTCGCGCGCAGGCTGCCGGCGTCATGGGTACGGATCACGACTCGCGTCTCCTCATCTGCGGTACAGCGTTACCCCTGGCATTCTGTCAGCCCTCCCCCGCCCCCCGTTGCGGGGTGAGGGCAAGGTGGGGTTCGGCCGGCGACGCGGATCCGTTCCTGCCCCTACAGCGGGATGTCCCAGGCGCGGACGGTCAGCACCACCGTGCCGTCGTCGTTGACGTCGGTGACCTGCACCAGGGCCATCTTCCAGGTGTCGCCGCGCTCCTGCGCGTCGCTGAGGGAGGTCTTGACGCACAGCACCACGCCCTTGCGCGCGGGCACGTTGAAGTCCTGGCCGATCGAGCCCTTCTCGATCCGGTCGTTGCAGTCGGCCGCGCCGATCGTCGCGGCGTCGACCTGGGTGCCCTTCGTCCCGGCGGCCAGGTTCAAGTACGACGAGTTGCCGCCGCAGCGGGCGTTGAACCGGAGCTCCTCGCCGTCGCTGACCCGCACCTCGGGCTTGTCCAGGTCGATGTCCAGGTTGCTGTCGCAACTGGCCCGCAGCGTGAGGCGTTCGTCGACGTACTTCTCCTTGTAAGCGGTCTGCGGGCTGAGGGACGGTTCGGTGCTCCCGTCGGGCGTCGGCCCGGAAGGCGGCGCCGCTCCGGTGGGTTCCGGCGTCGCCGCGGTCGACGCGTCTGACGGCGCATCGGTGCCGGGCGGCGGATCGACGGGCCGCCCCGCGCCGGCCGCCCGGGCGATGTCCCGGGCGTCGTTGGCCTGGTCGAGCGCCCGCAGCGACAGCACCGTGGCGAGCAGGCCGAGGACGACGGCCAGCGCGGCGGCGCCGACCGCCACCAGGGGCCACCGGCTGCCGCCGCGCGGCTTCGGCGCTGCCGGCCCGCCCGCGCCGGGAGGCGGCGACACCGTGGGGCCCTGCTGGTCCGAGGTCATCTCGTGGCTCCTCACATCGGGTGGCCGTACAGCCGCACTTCCTGTTGCCGGGGCAACCGCCGGGCACGGGGCGCATTTATCCCAGAAATGGAGCAAGATCGCTGTCAGCAACCCGTCACCCGTTCGGGACGCGGCGTCACCGCCGCGCCGGGATAATGAACCGCCCCCATCGATCTTGTGCAGGTGAACCCCCATGACCGAGCCGTCGACCGGCACGGACTCCCCCCGCCGCCGGCGCGGTCTGACGCCCGGCGAGAAGACCGGTGCGGCGATCGGCCTGGCCAGCCTGCTCGTCGCCGTACTCGCCTGGCAGTGGCCCCGGCAGAGTCAGGACCCGCGGCCCACCCCGCCGCCGACCCCGTCCCGGGTGACCGCGAGCGCCACCGCGCCGGCCAGCACCCCGGCCACCCCCGGCAGCGTCGCCCCCGACCGGACGTACCTCGACGCGCTGACGCCCGAGACCGGCGCCGGCTACCTGCGACCGCTGCCGCGCGCGCTCGCCGGCCGGACCGACCTGCCAAAGCCGGTCGTGCTCTCCTGCCCGAGCAACGACGGCGCGGACCGCGCCCGCTCGGTCAGCTACCCGCTGAAGCGCCGCTACCTCGACTTCTCGGCCACCTTCCGGGCCTGGTACCCGCCGGGCCAGGATCCGGAGTCCGCCGTGCGGATCAGCGCCGTCGTGACCATCAAGCAGCCCGACGACACCCTGACCCGACAGCCCCGACCGGGCCGCACGACCACCATGTCCCGACCGGCGGAGTCGCTCTCCTTCTCCGTGGAGGGGGCCGACCTGCTGACGCTGACCGTGGAGTGCGACCTCGGCGAGGGCCTCGCCGTCCTCACCGACGCCGGGCTGACCCGCTGACAGGAGTGCCGGGCGGCAGGATCCAGGACGAGGTCAGTCGCGCACGTCGGCCGGCAGGAGGTGGTTCACCACGATCTTCCCGACGGTCAGCGCCCGGGCCCGCTCCTCGACGCCCCGGTCGGCGCCGGTGAGCCGGCCGCCGTGCTGGCGCAGGTGCTCCTCCCACGACGGCACCTGGTAGACCTCGACGAAGCCGTCCTCCCGTTCGCCCGGGCGGAACAGGCCCCAGCGCATCGCCCCGGTGCGCCGGCGCGACCGCCCCACCAGGCGCATCGCCGCGACGAACTCCGCCTGCCGCTCCGGCGGCACCGTGTAGGAGACGGTCACCAGCACCGGCCCGCTGCGTGGGTCCGCGGGCAGCGTCAGGTGCGGCTCCGGCCACCAGACGGCCGGGTCCCGGTCGAGGCCCCGGGTCTCGCGCAGCGGCCAGAGCGGCACGGTCACCGCGCCGGCCGCCATCGTCCCGGCCGCCACGGCGAGCGCCACCACGAGGCTGGTCAGCTCGCCGAGGGCACCCCAGGCGACCGCGCCGAGCGCCTGCCCGCCAGCGAAGACCATCTGGTAGACCGAGAGGCCGCGGGCGCGTACCCAGCCGGGCAGGAAGAGCTGCATGGCGGCGTTGACGCTGGACAGCACGGTCATCCAGGCCATGCCGGCGGGCACCAGGGCCAGGGCGACCGGCACCGGGCCAGGTGCCAGGGCGAGCACCACCAGGACGGCGGCGTAGACCAGGCCGGCCAGCAGCAGGAGCCGGTTGGTGGTGAGCGCCAGCCGGATCCGGGGCAGGACGAGGGCGCCGGCCACCGCACCGACGCCGAGCGCGGCGAGCAGCACGCCGTACCCGCCCGCGCCCAGGTGCAGGCGGCGGCTGGCGACCAGGGGCAGCAGGGCCCACAGGGCGCTGCCCGGCACCACGAACAGTGCGGCGCGCAGCATGATCCGGCGGACCACCGGCGAGTGCCGCACGTACCGGCCACCGGCGCGCAACGCGGCGGTGAACCGCTCCGGCAGGTCGTCGCCGCCGGCCCGCTCCGGCCGCCAGCGCAGTAGCGCCATCGCGAAGACGGCGAACGACACCGCGTTGACGGCGAAGACGGTGGCGACGCCGGCCCGGGCGACCAGCACACCGGCCACCGCCGGGCCGACCGCGCGGGCCAGGTTCACGCTGATCGACCCGAGCGCCGAGGCCGAGACGAGCTGGGAGCGGGGCACCAGCTCGGGGATGACCGCCTGCCAGGCCGGCAGGGTCAGCGCCTGCCCGACGCCGAGGGCGAACGTCAGGGTGAGCAGCAGCGCCGGCGGCATCCGGTCGGCGGCGGTGAGGCCGGTCAGCAGTACGCCGACGGTGGCCAGGAAGAACTGCACCCCGATCAGCAGCCGGCGGCGGTCGAGGGTGTCCGCCAGCGCGCCGGCAGGCAGGGCGAGCAGCAGCACGGGCAGCATGCTGGCGGTCTGCACCAGCGCCACCAGGGTCGAGGCGTTGGCCTCCTCGACGAGCAGCCACTGGGCGCCGACGGTCTGCATCCAGGTGCCCACGTTGCTGGCCAGGACCGCCAGCCAGAGGCTGCGGAACGCGGCGAGCCGCAGCGGGGCCCAGGCGGACGTGACGGCGTCGGCGGGCGGGGTCGGGGAGGCGCTCACCGACCGGAACGTACCCCGGCCCGCCCGCTTGAGTCCGGTGAACCGTTGCGGTGCGGTCGATCAGAAGATGCTGACGCCGTAGCGGCTCAGCGCCTCGCCGACCGGCTGGAAGTAGGTCGTGCCGCCGGTGCGGCAGTTGCCGCTACCACCGGAGGTCAGGCCCAGGGCGATGGTGCCGCTGAACAGCGAGCCGCCGCTGTCGCCCGGCTCGGCGCAGACGTTGGTGCGGATCAGGCCGGAGACCGAGCCCTCGGCGTAGTTCACCGTGGCGTTGAGCGCGGTCACCGAGCCGCCGCGCAGGCCGGTGGTGCTGCCGGAGCGCTGCACCGACTGGCCGACGTAGGCGTTGCCGGCCGCGGTGATGTCCCGGTAGCTGCCGTTGTAGAGGTAGACGTTGCCGGCGGCGTTGGCGGAGTTGTTGTGCCGCACGATGCCGTAGTCGTTGCCCGGGAAGCTGGTGCCGGCGCGGCTGCCCAGCAGGTTGGTCTGGGCGGAGTTGCTGTACCAGCTGGCCGAGATGTTGGTGCAGTGCCCGGCGGTCAGGAAGTAGTAGGTGCTGCCGCTGCGGACGTTGAAGCCGAGCGAGCAGCGACCGCCGCCACCGGCGTAGATGGCCTGGCCGCCGGAGATCCGGGTGCCGAGCACGCCGGCCTCGGCCTCGATCCGGATCGCGCCGTTCATCCGCTCGGCGGCGGCCTTGACGCGCTCCAGCTTGGCGCCGGTGACGGTGCTGTCGACGGAGACGACGACCTGGTTGGTGGCCGGGTCGGTCCACCACGCGGTGCCGGGGATCTTGGCGGAGCGGTCCAGCTCCGAGGTGGCCCGGGCCAGCTCGCTGGCGCCGCGCTTGACGATCTTCGGGGTGGCGCCGGCGGCACTGACCTGCCGGGCGGCGAGCGCGTCGGTCACGGTGACGACCATCTTGCCGTTGGCGTCGGCGTACGTGCCGGCGGACCGGTCGCCGAGGCGCTCGGCCAGGCCGGCGGCGGCGTCGGGCGAAGCGAACGAGGGTGCGGCCTGGGCGGGCGCGCCGATCAGCGAGCCGGCGACCATGGCGCCGGCCGCGGCGACGACGGCGGCACGACGGAGCGAGGACCTCGTGGGTCGCATGCAACAACCTCCAGAAGGGGTGACAGACCCGCGCCGGGGCGACACGAGCCGGGAGCAGCCCTGCCGATCTGGGGGTACCGGCCGAGCACACTGAAGTATTCACATACTTGAGTTCGTATGCAAGACCCGGCTTTGTCCTTTTCGCCCCGGCTGCCGCGGCCACCGACCCGAAATATCGTGGACACAGGCGTACGTCCATGCGCTTCGCCCGCCGTCCCACCATCCGGTACGCGCGACCCGGCGGCCCCCATGACGTCACCATGTTGATCGGCACCGACGGCACGCGTCGCGGCCTGGGCCGATCCGCCCGGCGACGGACGGTCAGCCGACGCGGCGGCGCGCTCCGGGCCCCGGCCGCGGCACCACGTCGCGCGGCCGGGCGACCTCGTGCCCGCGCTCGCAGCGCAGCTCGACGCGGACCTCCGCGTCGCAGTCGCGGTGCGCGACCGTCAGCGGCGAGCCCTCCGGGTCGGCCAGGTAGCGGTCCCCCCAGCCGAGGACGGCGACCAGCACCGGCCACAGGTCGAGCCCCATCCCGGTCAGCCGGTACTCGTGGCGCTCCCGGCTGCCGGGCTCCCGATAGGGCTCGCGCCGCAGGACGCCACGCTCCACCAGCATCGCCAGCCGGTTGGCCAGCACCTGCCGGGGCACGCCGGTGCGCACCCGCATGTCGTCGAAGCGGCGGACGCCGTTGAAGACCTCGCGCAGGACCACGAGGGTCCACCGCTCACCGAGGATCTCCATCGCGCGGGCGATGGTGCAGTTCTCCACCGACCAGTCCAGTGCCGCGGGTCTCATGCGCTCCAGGCTAGGTCTGATTGACAGACTCAGCAACGCGCTGCGAGGCTGGGTCCATGACACAGATGCAGGATCCGGCGCGCAGCCGTACCTTCTCGTGGTCCGACCCGGGCATCAACGCCGCGCACGTCGGCCGGCGCGGCGGCCTGGAACTGCTCCGCGCGATGATCGCCGGCGAGCTGGCGGCGCCACCCATCATGCACCTGGTCGACATGTCCCGGATGGAGGCCGACGAGGGGTGGGTGGCCGTCGAACTCGTCCCGCAGGAGTTCCACTACAACCCGCTGGGCACCGTGCACGGCGGGGTCATCTCCACCCTGCTGGACACCGCCGCGGCGTGCGCGGTGCACACCACCCTGCCGGCCGGGGTCGGCTACACCTCGCTGGACCTGAACGTGAAGTTTCTGCGCCCGGTCACCGTCGCGAGCGGCACGCTGCGCTGCGAGGGCACCGTCCTGCAGAGCGGTCGCCGCACGGCCCTGGCGGAGGCGAAGCTGCTCGACGCGAAGTCGCGCCTAATCGCCCACGCCACCTCGACCTGCCTCCTCTTCCCCCTGGACCCCCGGCCCACCGAGTAGTCGATCATGCAGTTGTGGTGCCGGGACACTGGCGGTTCGCGGCTTCCGTCCCCCGACACAACTGCATGATCGACGAGGCGGGGGCGAGGGCGGGTCAGCGGGCGGCCAGGCGGGCGGCGCGGGCGTCGCGCTTCTCCTCGAAGCGGGAGGCGGCACGGTCCAGGTCGTCGAGGTGCGTGGCGATCTGGTCGCGGGCTTCCTCGCCGTCGGCGTCGAGCCCCGTCACGTTGAAGACGTCCCACTGGCGCAGCACCGGCGCCACCACCTCGTCGCGGTGCTGGCGCAGGTCGTAGATGCCGGCGAGGGCGATCGCCACGGACTTGCGGGCGAAGCCGTCGATGCCGTTGCCGGGCATCTGGAAGTCGGCCACCACGTCGGCGACCGCCCGCATCGCCTGGCTCGGCGCCAGCTCGAAGGCGGCGGCCAGCAGGTTGCGGTAGAAGACCATGTGCAGGTTCTCGTCGGCCGCGACCCGGGCCAGCAGCGCCTCACAGGCCGGGTCGCCGGTGACCCGACCCGTGTTGCGGTGCGAGATCCGGGTGGCCAGCTCCTGGAACGAGACGTACGCCAGGGAGTGCAGCACCTCGTCGTCGTGGACGTTGGCGTAGCCGGCGGACATGTGCGTCATGCGGGCCCGCTCCAGCACCACCGGGTCCACCGCCCGGGTGACGGTGAGGTAGTCGCGGATGGCGGTGCCGTGCCGACCCTCCTCGGCGGTCCACCGGTGCACCCACGTGCCCCAGGCGCCGTCGCGGCCGAACAGGGTGGCGATCTCGTGGTGGTACGAGGGCAGGTTGTCCTCGGTCAGCAGGTTGACGATCAGCGCGGTACGGGCCACGTCGGGGATCGTCGTGTCGCTCTCCGCCCACGCCTCGCCGCCCAGCGGCCCGTCGAAGGTGCGCCCCTCGCTCCACGGCACGTACTCGTGCGGGAACCACTCCTTGGCGATGGCCAGGTGCCGGTCGAGGTTCTTCTCGACGACGGGTGCCAGTTCGAGGAGCAGGGCGGTCTGGCTGAGTGCGGTCACGACGATCTCCCTACGGTGGCGTAACTTACGCCACCGTAGGTCCGATCGCGCGTACGCGCCAGTAATGTCTCAGCTGACCAGGGGCCTGAGGTCCGCCCGGGGCGGCGTCCACTCCCCCGCCGCGGCGGGGGTCTGCTCGCCGGAACGGATGTCCTTCACCTCGTCGGCCGCGCCGTCCACCCCCGGGAACCAGACGTACGGGATGCCCCGCCGCTCGGCGTAGCGGATCTGCTTGCCGAACTTCGCCGCGCTCGGCGACACCTCGGTCGGCACGCCCCGCGAACGCAGCGCCTCGGCCACCCGGTTGCTGGCGGCGCGCTGCTCCTCGCTGGTCACCGCGACCAGGACGCAGGTCGGCACGTCCCGCGACACCGACAGCGCGCCGGCGCCGAAGAGCAGCCCCAGCAGCCGGGTCACCCCGATCGAGATGCCGACCCCCGGGAAGCGGGTGGCGCCGGCGCTGGCCAGGTTGTCGTACCGGCCGCCGGAGCAGATCGAGCCGAACCGCTCGTAGCCGATCAGCTGGGTCTCGTAGACCGTGCCCGTGTAGTAGTCCAGGCCCCGGGCGATGCGCAGGTCGGCCACGCAGAGCCCCGGGGAGTGCGCGGCGGCCGTCTCCACCACCCGGACCAGCTCCTCGACCCCCTCGTCGAGCATCGGGTCGCTGACGCCCAACGCGCGGACGGCGTCGGCGAAGGAGGCGTCCGGGGCGGAGATCTCCGCCAGCGACAGGACCGCCTTGGCCTGCGCCTCGCTCGCCCCGGCCGTCTGCGCCAGCAACTCGGCCACCCTCTCCGGGCCGATCTTGTCGAGCTTGTCCACCGCGCGCAGGGCCGCCTCCGGGTCGGTCAGCCCGATGCCCCGGTAGAAGCCCTCGCAGATCTTGCGGTTGTTGACCTGGATGCGTACCGGCGGGATCGGCAGCGAGCGCAGCGCGTCGCCGATCACCAGCGGCATCTCCGCCTCGTGGTGCGGGGCGAGGGTGTCGCGGTCGACGATGTCGATGTCGGCCTGGAGGAACTCGCGGTAGCGCCCCTCCTGCGGCCGCTCGCCCCGCCACACCTTCTGGATCTGGTAGCGGCGGAACGGGAACTGGAGCTTGCCGGCGTTCTCCAGCACGTAGCGGGCGAACGGCACGGTCAGGTCGAAGTGCAGGCCGAGCGCGTCGTCGCCGGTCGGGCCGTCGGCGTCGGCCTGGAGCCGCCGGATCAGGTAGACCTCCTTGGAGGTCTCCCCCTTGCGCAACAGCTGGTCCAGCGGCTCCACCGCGCGGGTCTCCAGCGGGGCGAAGCCGTACAGCTCGAAGGTGCCGCGGATCCTGTCGAGGACGTACTGCTCGATCATCCGCTGCGCGGGCGTCCACTCCGGGAAGCCGGAGATGGGCGTGGGCTTGCTCATGATGCTCCGTTCGCGGTCCCGCGCGGTCGGCGCGGGCGAAGAGTCGGCGCGGCCGGCCACGGCCGCGGGGCGAGAAGTCGGTGCGGCCGGTCAGAGGCCGCGGGCGGGGGCCGCCGGTCGCGCGCCGCCACCCGCCACCTCGACGAGGTACGGGTTGGTCGCGCGCTCGCGGCCGATGGTGGTCGCGGGGCCGTGGCCGGGCAGCACGACGGTGTCGTCGGCCAGCGGGAGGATCTTGTCCCGGAGGCTGGTGACCATCCTCGTCATGCTGCCGCCCGGCAGGTCGGTGCGGCCGATGGAGCCGGCGAACAGGACGTCGCCCGAGAGGCAGAGTTGCTCCGCGTCCCACGACGAGCCGGCGGCCGGCAGTCGGAAGAGCACCGACCCGCCGGTATGGCCCGGGGCGTGGTCGACGGTGATCTCCAACCCGGCGAGGGCGAGCGTGGCGCCGTCGGTCAGCTCGGCGACGTCCTCCGGCTCGGTGTACGGCAGCCGCCCGCCGAAGAGCGCTCTGAGGTCCGCCGACAGCCCCTTGGCCGGGTCGGCGAGCATCTCCCGGTCGCCGGGGTGCACGTACGCGGTGATGCCGCGCGCGCCGCAGACCGGCGCCACCGAGAACGTGTGGTCGAGGTGGCCGTGGGTGAGCAGGACGGCGGCCGGGTGCAGCCGATGCTCGGCCAGCAGGGCGTCGAGCCGGTCGAGCACCCCGATGCCGGGGTCGACCACCACGCACTGCTCCCCCGGCGCGGCGGCGACCACGTAGCAGTTGGTGCCGAAGGCGTCCGCGGGAAAGCCGGCCACGAGCACGTCCGCTCCCCTTCCGTCGAGTGGGTTGCCTGTCAGCAGCCTATCGGGCAGGGCGAGGAGGTTCTGCGCGTGCGTCCGGGGCGTCCCCCGTGGCGTCGATCGTGCCCGTCCCGGGCACCGCGTGCGGCGACGATCACGTGCGTCCCGGGGGCTCCGCCGGGCGCAGTGACGCGTCCCGATAAACCCGGCCCGGACCTAGTACACCACTTTCCCAGCCGGTAGCCGTACACTCTGGCGGGCGTGTGGCGTGGCGCACCCGCCGCCGAACGGGCGCAGGACGCCCGACCACCGGTGACGACCAGGGTAGAGGAAGGGGAGCACGGGTGGCTTCCAGCAGGGACCGGCAGCGCAAACTGGCGCGCGCCAAGCTCGACCGGCAACTCGCCCGCCGGGCCGCCGTCGTCAAGCGTCGTCGGCAGATCCAGGCCGGTGTCGGCGTCGCCGTCGTCCTCGCGCTGATCGTGGGCGGCTCGGCGTGGGCGCTGGGCGCCTTCGACGACGAGCCGAAGGAGAACACGGCCGCCGAGGACGTCTGCCTGTGGACGCCGCAGGACGCCACCGCGAACACCAACCTCAAGGACGTCGGCACCCCGGCCACCGAGGGACTGCCCACCGACGGCGTACGTCCGATGACGGTCACCACCAACCAGGGTGCGCCGATCACCGTCGAGCTGGACCTGGCCGGCGCCCCGTGCGCGGCGGCGAGCATCGCCCACCTGTCCAGCCGGTCGTTCTACGACAACACCAAGTGCCACGAGATCACCGCCGAGGGCGCGGTGCGCTGCGGCGACCCGAGCGGCACCGGGCTCGGCGGGCCCACCTACTCGTTCTACGACGAGAACGTGCCCACCGCGCCGTCACCGTCGGCCAGCCCCGCCGCCGGCCAGCCCGCGACGTACCCGAAGGGCACGGTCGCGATGGTCGCCAACCCGCCGGGCGCCAACGGCAGCCAGTTCCTGATGTTCTTCAAGGACTTCACCACGGCAGACCCGAAGTATCCGATCATCGGCCGGGTCACCGGTGGGATCGACGTGGTGGCGAAGATCGGTGCCAGGCCGACCGTGGACAATGGGACGGGGGCCAAGGTCAAGCCCAAGGACGACGTGGTCGTGCAGAGCCTGACCGTCGGCGAGCCCGTGGCGCAGGCGACCTCGGCACCGACGCCGCCCGCTTCGGGCGCTCCGGCGGCCAGCCCGAGCGCCGGCTGACCCGGCCGCCCCACCAATCTCAGCGGCTCCGACCGCGCCACCCGACAGCCCAGGAGGATCCAGGCGTGACGTCCACCAGAGAGCGGCAGCGCGCGGCGGCGCGCGCCCGGCTCGAGAAGGAGATGGCCGAGCGCGCGGCCAGGGCCCGCAAGCGCCGGCAGACCCAGGCGATCGTGGGGGCCGCCTCGGTCCTGGTCCTCGTCGTCGCCGGCACGGTCTGGCTCGTCACCACCCTCGGCGGAGACGACGACAAGACCGACACCGCCGGCCCGGGTGCCGGCAACGTGCAGTGCGCCTGGACCGAGATCCCCACCGACCAGCGGTCCCCGCAGATCAAGGACGTCGGGGTGCCGCCCGTGCAGCAGTCGGCCACGGGCACCCAGACGATGACGATCGACACCAACCTGGGCCCGATCACCGCCACGATCGACCGGTCGGCGGTGCCCTGCACCGCGGGCAGCTTCACCCACCTGGCGGAGAAGAACTTCTTCGACAACAGCAAGTGCCACCGGCTGGTGACCGAGGGCATCAAGGTGCTCCAGTGCGGTGACCCCGGCGCGACGGGCAAGGGCTGGCGCCAGACCGACGGCACCGGCGGCCCGAGCTACCGGCTCGCCGAGGAGAACCTGCCCACCGACAAGCGGCCCCCGTACCCGGAGGGCGTGATCGCGATGGCCAACTCGGGCCAGCCGGGCAGCACGGGCAGCCAGTTCTTCATCGTCTACGGCGACTCGCCGCTGGACCCGAACTACACCGTCCTGGGCACCATCACCGGCGGTATGGACCTCGTGAAGCAGGTCGCGGCGGCGGGCGACGACAAGGCGTTCGCGAAGCAGGCCGGTGGCGGCCACCCGAAGAAGGAAGTCACCATCAAGAAACTCACCATGAGCGCCCCCCAGGGCTGACCCGCACCCCAGCCGTACGACGAGCGCCCGCCGGCCCCGCCGGCGGGCGCTCGTCCGTTCCACCCGCACACCAACGCCCGGGCTCGGTCGGTGCCGGGCCGGGGCGTTGGTGTGCGAGGGGTCGGCGGGGTCAGGCGCCGGAGGTGACGCGGTAGGCGTCGAAGACGCCGTCCACCTTGCGGACCGCCGCCAGCAGGTGGCCCAGGTGCTTCGGGTCCGCCATCTCGAAGCTGAACCGGCTCACCGCCACCCGGTCGCGGGTGGTGGTGACCGTCGCGGAGAGGATGTTCACCCGCTCCTCGGAGAGCACCCGGGTCACGTCGGCGAGCAGCTTGTGCCGGTCCAGCGCCTCGACCTGGATGGCGACCAGGAACGTCGACGCCGAGGTGAGCTTCCAGCTCACCTCGACCACCCGCTCGGCCTGCGCCCGCAGGTCCTCGGCGTTGGCGCAGTCGTCGCGGTGCACGCTCACGCCGCCGGAGCGGGTGACGAAGCCGAAGACCGAGTCCGGCGGCACCGGGGTGCAGCAGCGGGCCAGCTTGATCCACACGTCGCTGACCCCGCGTACGACCACGCCCGGGTCGGCGCTGCTCTGCCGGCTGCGGGGCGGACGGGTGGCGACGGCGGTCTCGGCGATGTCCTCCGCCGCGCCCTCCTCGCCGCCGTACGCGGCCATCAGCTTCTGCACCACCGACTGGGCGGAGACCTGGCTGTCGCCGACGGCGGCGTAGAGGGAGGCCACGTCGGCCAGGTGCAGGTCCCGGGCGATCGCCATCAGCGCGTCGGAGGTGAGCATCCGCTGCAACGGCATGCCCTGCTTGCGCATCGCCTTGACGATCGCGTCCTTGCCGGCCTCGATCGCCTCCTCGCGCCGCTCCTTGTTGAAGTACTGCCGGATCTTCGTCCGCGCCCGCGGGCTCTTGACGAAGCCCAGCCAGTCCTGCGTCGGGCCGGCCGTGTCGGACTTCGACGTGAAGATCTCGATCACGTCGCCGTTGGACAGCGTCGACTCGAGGGGCACCAGCTTGCCGTTGACCCGCGCCCCGATGCACTTGTGCCCGACCTCGGTGTGCACCGCGTACGCGAAGTCCACCGGCGTGGAGCCGGTCGGCAGCGGGATGACGTCACCCTTCGGGGTGAAGACGTACACCTCCTGGCTGGACAGGTCGAAGCGCAGCGCGTCGAGGAACTCGCTCGGGTCGGCCGCCTCCCGCTGCCAGTCCAGCAGCTGGCGCAGCCACGTCATCTCGTCGATGTGCGCGGGCGGGCCGACGATCTGGGTGCCCTTGTGCTCCTTGTACTTCCAGTGCGCGGCGATGCCGAACTCGGCGGTGCGGTGCATCGCGTACGTGCGGATCTGCATCTCCACCGGCTTGCCGGTGGGCCCGATGACCGTCGTGTGCAGCGACTGGTACATGTTGAACTTGGGCATCGCGATGTAGTCCTTGAACCGGCCCGGCACCGGCTGCCAGTTGGCGTGGATCACGCCCAACGCCGCGTAGCAGTCCCGCACCGTGTCGACCAGGATCCGCACCCCGACCAGGTCGTAGATGTCGTTGAAGTCGCGACCCCGCACGATCATCTTCTGGTAGATCGAGTAGAGGTGCTTCGGCCGCCCCGTGGTCTCCGCCTTGATCTTGGCGGCCTTCAGGTCGGTCTGCACCTTCTGGGTGACCTGGCGCAGCAGCGCCTCCCGCTGCGGCTGGTGCTCCCCGATGAGGCGGTTGATCTCCTCGTAGCGCTTCGGGAAGAGCGTGCCGAAGGCCAGGTCCTCCAGCTCCCACTTGATCGTGTTCATACCCAGCCGGTGGGCCAGCGGGGCCAGGATCTCCAGCGTCTCCTTCGCCTTCTGCTCCTGCTTCGGGCGGGGCAGGAAGGTGAGGGTACGCATGTTGTGCAGCCGGTCGGCCAGCTTGATCACCAGCACCCGCGGGTCCTTGGCCATCGCGACGACCATCTTGCGGATCGTCTCGGCCTTGGCCGCGTCGCCCAGCTTGACCTTGTCGAGCTTGGTCACCCCGTCGACCAGCAGCGCCACCTCGCCGCCGAAGTCGGCCCGCATCTGGTCGAGGGTGTATTCCGTGTCCTCGATCGTGTCGTGCAGGAGCGCGGCGACCAGGGTGGTGGTGTCCATGCCCAGGTTGGCCAGGATCGTGGCGACCGCGAGCGGGTGGGTGATGTAGGGGTCGCCGGACTTGCGGTACTGCCCGGAGTGCCAGCGGGCCGCCGTGTCGAAGGCGCGCTGGAGCAGCCGCGCGTCCGCCTTGGGGTGGGCGTCCCGGTGGGTCGAGATCAGCGGCTCCAGCACCTCGCTGACCTGCGAGGACTGCCAGGGCGCGTTGAACCGCGCCAGCCGCGCCCGGACCCGGCGGCCGGTGGGCGCGGTGGAGAGCGCGAAACCGGCGCTCGGCATGTGGTCGCCGACGACGTCGGCGGGGAACGGAAGCAGGACCCCCTCGGTCGCCGCGCCCGCGCCGTCGGCCGTGGCCGTCGGCGTGTCGGGGCGTACGGGCTCGGCCGGGACGGTCACGCCCGCCTCCGGTGCCTGCGCGTCACCGTTGGGTGCGGTCGCCGAGCCGTCCGCGTCGCCTGTCGGGTACACCGTGCCCTCCACCGGAGGGGCGACATCGTGGGACACCGGCCTCCTCACCGCTCGCCGGGAAGTCACCGACCGTGCGCCGGCCGGCCTGGTCTCGTGCCGCCCGGACGGGTCCCGCCCGGTCAGCAAAGGGCAATGCTACCCGCACGCACGGTGCCCCGCCGCTCCGCCGGACGGTCCGCACCGGGTCCGCCCGACGGTCGGCGGGGTCAAACGGTCAACAGGGCATGCACCGGGCGCGGGGCCAGCCGCTCCCGGCCGCCGAGGAAGGCGAGCTCCAGCAGGACGGTGAAGCCGGCCACGGTCCCGCCGGCCCGCTCCACCAGGTCCAGCGTCGCCTCGGCGGTGCCGCCGGTGGCCAGCACGTCGTCGACCACCAGCACCCGGTGCCCGGCCGTGAAGGCGTCCTCGTGCACCTCCAGCGTGGCCTCGCCGTACTCCAGGGCGTAGGAGGCCGAGTAGGCCGGACGGGGCAGCTTGCCGGCCTTGCGCACCGGCACGACGCCGACCCCGGTCGCGTACGCGATGGCGGCAGCGACCACGAACCCGCGCGCCTCGATGCCGACGACGACGTCGAACGACTCCCGCCCGTGGTACGCGACGATCCCGTCGATCACCTGACGGAACGTGTCGCCGTCGGCGAACAGCGGCATCAGGTCCTTGAACATGACGCCGGGCTTCGGGAAGTCGGGCACGTCGAGCACCCGGCTGGCGACCAGCGCGGCGGTGGCCGGGCCGCTGTCTCCCCGTACCCCGGTGCTGTGGGTCTCCGTCACGGCAGTTCCGCTCCCCTTCACGACGACGGCGTCCTGCATGCTGCTCGCACAGCATGAAGGACGCCATCGGATCGGTTCCTACCGGGTCTGCCCGGCTCGGCTCAGCGCCGCTTGCCGCCACCCGGCCGGTTGCCACCGCCGCCGGCGGGTCGGCCGCTCCGGGCGCCGGTCGGGCGCTTCCCGGCCGGTCGGGCGCCCACGCGCGGCGCCGCGCCGGCCAGCGCGGCCGACTCCGGGTCGACCGGCTCGTCGTCGGACTCGTCGGTACGCGGGGCGGTGCCCTTGCCGGTGACTTCGCCCCGGGAGATCGCGCCCCGGCGGGCCATGACCCGCTTGTTGTGCGCCTGGATGCGCGGGTCGTAGTTCTTGAGCAGCACCAGCAGCGGCGTGGCCAGCAGGATCGAGGTCAGGAACGCCATCGCCATACCGACGAAGAGCACCAGGCCGAGGTCCTTCAGGGTGCCCGCGCCGAGCAGGCCGGCACCGATGAAGAGCAGACCGCCGACCGGCAGCAGCGCGACCACCGACGTGTTCAGCGACCGCATGAGGCTCTGGTTGATCGCCAGGTTGGCGGCCTCGCCGTACGTCTGGTTGTTGTTGGCGGTGATGCCGCGGGTGTTCTCCTGCACCTTGTCGAAGACCACCACCACGTCGTAGAGCGCGAAGCCCAGGATCGTGAGGAAGCCGATGACCGTCGACGGGGTGACCTCGAAGCCGACCAGCGAGTAGATGCCGGCGGTGAGGACCAGGTTCATGATCAGCGAGGCGACGGCCGCGACCGCCATCCGCCACTCGAAGCGCAGGATCAGGTAGATCATCACCACCGCGATGAAGATGACCAGACCGAGCAGCGCCCGGGAGGTGACCTGGCTGCCCCACGCCTCGCTGACCTGGTTGCCGCTGATGGTGGCGGCGTCGATGCCGAACTCCTCGGCGATCTCGTCCTTGACGGCGTTGGCCTGCTCGGTGTCCAGCTGGCTGGTGCGCACCTCGTAGAAGTCGCCGCCGGTGCCGCCGACCTTCTGCGTGGTGACCACCTCGGCGCCGTCGCCGGCCGTGTCGAGGGCCTCCTGGACCTTCAACTCGGTCTGCTCCAGCGTGCCGACGCTGGCCGGGATCTGGAACGAGTTGCCGCCGGCGAACTCGATGCCGAGGCTGAAGCCGCGCAGCCCGAAGCTGAGCGCCGCCAGCAGGACCAGCGCGAGCGCGACGCCGAACCACACCTTGCGCCGACCGATGACGTCGAGGCCGGCCTCACCGCGGTAGAGGCGGCTCGCGAGACCATTCTTTGCCATCTCAGGCCTCCTTCACGCGCGGGTTGCGGGGCTTGGCCGGCTCGGCCGTCCGGGGCGGGAGCGCCCGGCCGAGGCCGCTGACCCGCGGGGACAGGAACGCGGAGGTGCGGGCGAACATCGTCATGATCGGGTGCCGGAAGAGGAAGACCACGACGAGGTCCAGCACCGTGGCCAGGCCGAGGGCGAAGGCGAAGCCCTTCACCGTGCCGACCGAGACCACGTAGAGCACCACCGCCGACATCAGCGTGATCGCGTTGGCCGAGATGATCGTGCGGCGGGCCCGGATCCAGGCACGCGGCACCGCGCTGCGCGGGCTGCGCCCCTCGCGGATCTCGTCCTTGAGCCGCTCGAAGTAGATGACGAACGAGTCCGCCGCCACACCTAGTGACACGATCATGCCGGCGATGCCGGCGAGGGTGAGGGTGAAGCCGATCTGCCGGCCGAGCACCACCAGCGCGCCGAAGACCAGCAGCGCCGAGAGGATCAGGCTCAGGAAGATGACGGAGCCGAGCAGGCGGTAGTAGAAGAACGAGTAGATGATGACCAGCGCCATGCCGATGCCCGCCGCGAGCAGACCCGCCCGCAGGTGGCTGGCACCCAGGGTGGCGGTGACGTTCTGCTGCTCCTGCGCCTCGAAGGTCACCGGCAGCGCGCCGTAGCGGAGCTGACCGGCCAGGGCGCTGGCGTCCTTCTGGGTGAAGTTGCCGGTGATCTGCGAGTTGCCCGTCAGCACGCCCTGGATCTCGGGCGAGGAGACGATCTCGTTGTCGAGCACGACGGCGACGCGGCACTTGCCGTCCTGGCCGAGGGCGGTGGCGTCACAGGCCTGGCCCGTGTTGTTGAACGCCTCGCGGGTCAGGTTGGTCCACTTGTCCTGGCCGGCGCTGCTGAAGTCGAGGCTGACCACCCACTGGCTGGTCTGGTCCAGCACCGCGCTGGCGCCCTCGACGTCGGTGCCCAGCACCTTCGCCTGGTCGAGCAGGTACTTCGCGGCGCCGTCCTCGCAGGCCACCGCCTGCTGGTCGGCGGCGGAGATCGACGCCGGCGGGCGCTTGTCGAGCTGGGCGCAGCTGATCTGCGGCACGTTGAACTGCACCGCCGCCGGCAGCACCGCGACCTCGCGCGGGTCGAGGGCCGCGAACGGCTTGAGCTTCTCGGCCAGCGACGGGTCGGCGGCCAGGTCGGCCGGGGCCTGCAGGCCGGTCGCGGCGGCCCAGGCGGCGGCGCCGACCTTCTGCTCGACGGCCTTGCGCTGCTCCTCGATGCTCTGCGGCACCGGCTCGCCGCTGGCGCTCGGCGCCGGGGTGGCGGCCGAGGGGGTGGCGCTCGGCGCGGCCGACGCGCTGGCGCTCGGGGCCGGGGCCATGCCGCCCTGACCGCCGCTGGGCGACGCGGTCGCCTTCGGCGCGGCGCTGCCCGACGGGGCGGCGCTGCCCGAGGGCTTCGCGCTGCCCGACGGGGCCGGGGCCGCGCTGCCGGACGGGGCCGGGGTGGCGGCGGGCGGCGGGGCGGTCGCCGCGCCGCTGCCGTCGGCGGCCTTGAGTACCTTGCGGAAGCGCAGCTCGGCGGCGCTGCCCACCTCGGTCAGGTCGCGGTTCTCACCGGGCAGGGAGATCACGATGTTGCGGTTGCCCTCGGTGACCACCTCGGCCTCGGCGACGCCGAAGGCGTTGACGCGGCTCTCGATGATCTGGCGGGCCTCTTCGAGGTTCTCCGCCGTGGGGGGCCGGCCGTCGACGCTGTTGGTCGCCTCCAGCGTCAGCCGGGTGCCGCCGACGAGGTCCAGGCCGAGCTTGGGCTCGAGCCGGTCCTTCAACCCGCCGCTGGCACCGCCCGCGAAGAACACCAAAAGATAGAGGACGACGAAGATGAGCCCGAGCACGGCCAGTTGCCGTCCGGGCCGCATCTGTCCCTGAGGTGGTGCCACGGCTGTCCTGTCTCCCTGTACGGTCGCGCCGCTGGTGCGGCGGGTGTCGGCCGGTCCGGCCGGCGGGTCCGACGGGCCGGCGTCGGAGGCCGGCATCCGGCTCCGGGCTCGGCGTGGGGGCGCCGGGCGGAACGGGACGAGCCGGCTTCCGGCGTCGGGCCCAACTATCCAGTTTTCACGTCGACTCCGCTGCCCCGTCGGGGAAAGTCGTCACCGGAGTCCGGCGACCACCATCCCGCGCGGGGGCGGGAGCGACCGTCATTCCTTGACGACGTCCGCGTCCTCGACGACCGGCTCGTCGGCGGGGCGCTCCGCCTGGCTGACGACCCGGGCGATGGCCGGACGGGCGTAGCGGGTCTGCACACCGGGCGCGACCTCGAGCAGGACGGTGTCGTCGTCCACGCCGGTGACCGTGCCGTAGAGGCCACCGATGGTGACCACCTCGTCGCCGGGCGAGAGGGCGGACTGCATGGACTCCGCCTCACGGCGGCGCTTCTGCTGCGGGCGGATCATCATGAAGTACATGACGCCGAAGAGCAGAGCGATCATGAGGATCGGCGTCAGGCTGCCGGCACCCCCGCCGCCCTCTGCTGCGTAAAGCACGGTGAAAGACCTTCCCATTGGCCCCCGGCCCGGCGCGGGCGCGCCGGAGCGGAAGCGGATTCTCACGTCCTGTACAGACCGGCGCGAGTCTAATCCCTGCACCTGGGAACGCCGAATGCGGCACAGATCACGTTCACATCACGGCTGATCGGCATCCGTCGAGAACAGATCGGGCACCGCAGGAGCATTCGCGCCGAATGTACCATTCGGTGGCGTACGGCCCAGATGCCGCCAGGCGGCCTCCGTGGCGACCCGGCCGCGCGGCGTACGGGCCAGCAGGCCGGCCCGGACCAGGAACGGCTCGCAGACCTCCTCCACCGTGTCCGGCTGCTCACCCACCGCCACGGCCAGCGTGGACAGGCCGACCGGCCCGCCCCGGAACGAGTCGACGAGCGCGGTCAGCACCGCCCGGTCCAGCCGGTCCAGGCCCAGTGCGTCGACGTCGTACACCGTGAGGGCGGCCCGGGCGGTCTCCAGGGTGACCACGCCGTCGGCCCGGACCTCGGCGAAGTCGCGGACCCGGCGCAGCAGCCGGTTGGCGATGCGGGGCGTGCCCCGGGAGCGGCCGGCGACCTCGGCGGCGCCGTCGTCGGTGATCGGCACGCCGAGGATCCGGGCCGAGCGGCGCAGCAGCACCTCCAGGTCGGCCGGCGAATAGAAGTCGAGGTGCGCGACGAAGCCGAACCGGTCACGCATCGGCCCGGTGAGCAGGCCGGAGCGGGTGGTCGCGCCGACCAGGGTGAACGGCTCGACGTCCAGCGGGATCGCCGTCGCGCCCGGCCCCTTGCCGACGATCACGTCGACCCGGAAGTCCTCCATCGCGCTGTAGAGCAACTCCTCGGCCGGCTTGGCGATCCGGTGGATCTCGTCGATGAAGAGCACGTCGCCCTCGGCGAGGCTGGTCAGGATCGCCGCCAGGTCGCCCGAGCGCTCGATCGCCGGGCCGCTGGTCACCCGGATGCCCGAGCCCAGCTCGGCGGCGACGATGTTGGCCAGGGTGGTCTTACCAAGGCCGGGGGGCCCTGAGAGGAGGATGTGGTCGGGCGGGGAGCCGCGCCGCATCGCGCCCTGGAGCAGCAGGTCGAGCTGGTCGCGGACCCGGTGCTGGGCGATGAACTCCTCCAGCCGCTTCGGCCGGACCGTGGCCTCCGCGTCGAGGTCGGCGTCGTGCACGTAGGCGGAGACCAGCCCGCCGTCGGGCCCCGTCACCGGGTGCGGCCCAGCAACCGGATGGCCTGCTTGAGCAGGACCGGCACCGGCGGCACGTCACCGTCGATCGTCTCCGCCACCGCGGCCACCGCCTGGTCGGCCTGCCCGGCCGTCCACCCGAGCCCGACCAGCGCCTGGCGGACCTGCTCGGGCCAGGCCCCGCCGGTGACCCCGGCCGCGCCGTCGGCGCCGACCGGCACCGGGCCGACGCGATCGCGCAGCTCCAGGACCAGACGCTCCGCGCCCTTCTTGCCGATGCCGGGCACCCGGGTCAGCGCGGCGGTGTCGGCGTTGGCGATCGCCTTGCGCACCGCGTCGGGGGTGTGCACGGCGAGCACGGCCTGGGCCAGCCGGGGGCCGACACCGCTGGCGGTCTGGAGCAGCTCGAACAGCTGCTTGGCGTCGTCGTCGGCGAAGCCGTAGAGGGTGAGCGAGTCCTCCCGGACGACCAGGCTGGTGGCCAGCCGGGCGGGCTGGCCGATGCGCAGGTCGGCGAGGGTGCCCGGAGCGCACTGCACCGCCAGGCCCACCCCGCCGACCTCCACCACGGCGTGGTCCGGACCGGTCGCGGTCACCACCCCGCGCACGCTGGCGATCATCTGGCTCCTCCTCGTCGTACCCGGTCGGCCGCGGCGGCCAGCTTGGAACGCGTCCCGCCGCGCCACACGTGACAGATGGCCAGGGCCAGGGCGTCGGCGGCGTCGGCCGGCCTCGGCGGCTCGGCCAGCCGCAGCAGCCGGGTGACCATGGCGGTCATCTGCGCCTTGTCGGCCTGGCCGGAACCGGTCACGGCGGCCTTCACCTCGCTGGGTGTGTAGGTCTGCACGGGCAGCCCGGCGCGGGCGCCGGCGAGCACGGCGATCCCGCTGGCCTGGGCGGTGCCCATCACGGTGCGGACGTTGTGCTGGCTGAAGACCCGCTCGACGGCGACGCTGTCGGGCCGGTGCTCGGCGACCAGGTCGGTGAGCGAACGGTCCAGGTGCAGCAGGCGCAGCGCCAGGTCGTCGTCCGGATCGGTGTGGACGACGTAGTAGGCGATCAGCGTGCAGGGGCGCCCCGGCACACCCTCGACCACGCCGACCCCGCACCGGGTCAGCCCCGGGTCGACGCCCAGCACCCGCACGCCGCCTCCTCCCCCAGCCGCCAGCAAGATCCAACCGCCAGCAGTACGTGTGTTCGACACCCTACCGAGCCGGGCGACACCCCGCCGCCGGGGACACGCCGGGCGCGCCGACACGCCGTGCGGGGCGCGCGGCGGCCACACATGCCGGGCGGTGAGTATGTGTCGCCGGCCCATGTGCGCCCGGACACACAGCTCGTAACTTCATGCGCCATGACGGCAGAACCCGTGGCGGTCCCCCACGTCGTACACGTCGACCTCGCTGGTCGTACCGCCCTGGTGACCGGGGGCGGGAGCGGCATCGGCCGGGCCTGCGCCCTGCGGCTGGGCGCCGCCGGCGCGGAGGTCCTGGTGGTGGACCGCAACATCGAGGCGGCCAAGGCGGTGGCGGCGGAGGCCGGCGGGCGGGCCGAGGGCGTGGACCTGGCCGACCCGGACGCGGTGGACCGCCTCGACGCCGACGTGGACATCGTGGTGAACAACGCGGGCCTGCAGCACGTGGCGCCGGTGCAGGAGTTCTCCGCGGAGCGCTTCGCCCACCTGCACCGGGTGATGGTGGAGGCGCCGTTCCTGATCATCCGTCGGGCGCTGCCGCACATGTACGCCAGGGGCTGGGGGCGGATCGTCAACATCTCCTCGGTGCACGGGCTGCGCGCCTCGCCGTACAAGTCGGCGTACGTCTCCGCCAAGCACGCGCTGGAGGGGCTGTCGAAGGTGGTCGCGCTGGAGGGCGCCCCGCACGGCGTGACCGCCAACTGCATCAACCCGGCGTACGTGCGCACCGCGCTGGTGGAGAGCCAGATCGCCGACCAGGCCGCCAGCCACGGCATCCCCGAGAGCGAGGTGGTCGAGAAGATCATGTTGGCGCGGGCGGCGATCAAGCGGCTGATCGAGCCGGAGGAGGTGTCCGAACTCGTGGCGTACCTCTGCTCGCCGCCGGCGGCGTTCATCACGGGCGCGTCCATCGCGCTCGACGGGGGCTGGACGGCGAACTAGTGGCAAGCCGCACAATGTCGGTCATGTCGTCACCGGTGGAGTTCCTGGAGCTGCTCGCCCGCGAGGCCGCCGCGGTGGAGTTCGAGGGGCCGCTCGTCGCCGCGCGCGCCGCCGGGCTGCCGCCCGCGCGGCTCGCCGAGCTGGAGCAGGCCAAGACGGTGGCGCTGCGGGTCCGCGCGCTGCTGGAACGCCGCCGCCGCCGGGAGGTCGAGCTCTCCGGGCTGTACGACACGGTCAGCGACCTGGCCGGGCTGCGCGACCTCGACGACGTGTTGCGCGCGATCGTGCACCGGGCGCGCAACCTGCTCGGCGCGGACGTGGCCTACATGACCCTCGACGACGAGGAGCGCGGCGACACGTACATGCGGGTCACCGACGGCTCGGTCTCCGCCCGCTTCCAGCAGCTGCGGCTGCCGATGGGCGCGGGCCTCGGCGGCCTGGTGGCCCAGTCCGGCGCCCCGTACGTCACCGCGAACTACCCGGAGGACGACCGCTTCCACCACACCGGCGAGATCGACGCCGGCGTGGGCGAGGAGGGCCTGGTGGCCATCCTCGGGGTGCCGCTGCGGCTCGGCTCGACCTCGATCGGGGTGCTCTACGCGGCCAACCGCTCGGCCCGGCCGTTCGTCCGCGAGGAGGTGGCGCTGCTGGTCTCCCTCGCCGCGCACGCGGCGGTGGCGATCGACACCGCGCGGCTGCTCGCGGAGACGCAGGCGGCGCTGGAGGAGCTGTCAGCGGCCAACACCACCATCCGGGCGCACAGCAGCTCCGTGGAGCGGGCCGCGGCGGCGCACGACCGGATGACCGCGCTGGTGCTGCGCGGGGGCGGCGTGGAGGATGTCGCCGCGGCGGTCACCGACGTGCTCGGCGGGGCGCTGCTCGCGCTCGACGCGGAGGGCCGGCTGCTGGCCCGGGTCGGCGAGATCGAGGAGCCGGACCGGGCGGACATGGTGGAGGCGGTGGCCGCGTCGCGTACGGAGGGCCGCAGCGTGCGCCGGGGCCGGCTCTGGTACGCCGCCGTGGTGGCCGGGGCGGAGAACATGGGCGCGTTGGTGCTGCGCCCCGACGACGAGCTGGTCGACGCCGACCAACGGATCCTGGAGCGGGCGTCGCTGGTGACGGCGCTGCTGCTGCTGTTCCGGCGTACCGTCGCCGAGGCGGAGGGGCGGGTCCGGGGCGAGCTGCTCGACGACCTGATCGCCCGGCCGCTGCGGGACACCGACGCGCTGCGCAGCCGGGCCCGCCGGCTGGGGGTGGACCTGGACGCCCCGCACGTGCTCGTGGCGGTCGGCGACGACGCCATCGCCGCCACCGGCTCGGCCCGGCAGCGGGTGCTCTCCTGGGCCACCACGTACGCCTCGACCCGGGGCGGGCTGGCGGCCGCCCGCGACGGGCGGGTGGTGCTGATGCTGCCCGGGCAGGACGCGGGCGGCAGCGCCCGGGCGGTGGCCCGGGACCTGTCCCGGGTGACCGGCCGGCCGGTGACCGCCGGGTCGAGCGGCCCGTCGACGGGGCCGGCGTCGCTGGCCGCGACGTTCGCCGAGGCGGAGCGGTGCCTGACCGCCCTGGGTGCGCTGGGCCGCTCGGGGCAGGGGGCGAGCACGGCCGAGCTGGGCTTCGTCGGGCTGCTGCTGGGCGCGGTCGGCGACGGGGGCGACAAGGACGTGAACCGGTTCCTGACCGCGACCGTCGGGCCGGTCGTCGACTACGACGCCCGGCGAGGCACCGCGCTGGTGCGGACCCTGGAGGCGTACTTCGGGGTGGGCGGCAGCCTCGCCCGAGCCGCCGAGCTGCTGCACGTGCACGTCAACACGGTCACCCAGCGGCTGGAACGGGTCGGGCAGCTGCTCGGCGCGGACTGGCAGAAGCCGGAGCGGGCGCTGGAGGTGCAGCTGGCCCTGCGCCTGCACCGCCTGCGTACGCCCGCCGCCTGACGGCCCGCGCACCTGGGCGCCGACGGACCTGGCCGCAGCACGACCGCCGGGGCCGCCGCCAGGCGAGGCGGGGCCGTCAGCGGGCGCGGATGCCGTCCAGGACGCCGTCGACGATGCGCTGCGGCAGGGTTGCCTCGTCGAGGTCGGGGTGCCAACGCATGACGCGCTGCACCAGCATCGGGCCGGTCAGCATCGCCATGACCACCTCGACGTCGAGATCCGCGCGCAGCTCGCCGGAGCGCATCCCGTGCCGCAGCACCTCGCGCATCATCTCCCGCCGCGGCTCGATGATGTTCTGGTAGAGCTGGTACTGCTCGGGGCTACGGTTGACCTCCGGCACCAGGCAGGGCATGATCCGCGCCGCCCGGGGGTCGATGTGGTGACCGACCGCGCCGACCAGCAGGATCAGGTCGTCGCGGACCGAGTGGCCGGCGGGCTCGGGCGGGCTGCCCTTGAGCGTACGCAGGGCGTCGCGCAGCAGCGCGTCCTTGCCCGGCCAGCGGCGGTAGATGGTGGCCTTGCCGACCCCGGCGCGGGCGGCGATCGCCTCGATCGAGATCGCCTCGATCGTGCTGCCGTCGGCGAGCAGGTCGAGGGTGGCCTCGACGATCGCCTCGTCCGCGCGGACGCTCCTCGGCCGCCCGGGCGGCCGAGGAGCGTCGGCGGTGGAAGTCATGTCGGACATTGTTCCCGAAGCTAGGCGGTCCCGGCCAACTCGGGTTCCCCCACCGGCGCCGGCCTCCCCGCCGCCTCGGCGGAGCGACCGGGCATCCAGCGCAGCACCACGAGGATGCCGAGCGCGGCGATCGCGGCGGCGAGACCCGCCGCCCAGTGCATCGCGGCCAGGAAGGCGTCGTCGGCGACCGCGATCAGCTGCGGCGCCGCCGGCCCGAGCTGACCCGCCGCGGCGTACGCGCCGGAGATGGACTCGCCGGCCGCCTCGCGCGCCCCGGCGGGCAGGTCCCGCAGGGCGGGGTCGACGTCGGCACGGTAGACCGCGGAGAGCACCGACCCGAGCACCGCCACGCCGAGCGCGCCGGCCACCTGCCGGACCGTGTTGCTGACCGCCGAGCCGACGCCGGCCTTCTCCCGGGGCAGCGCGGACATGATGGACTCCGTGGCCGGCGGCATGATGTTGGCCATTCCGGTGCCCTGGAGGAAGAAGACGACCAGCACCACCCAGATCGGGGTGGTCGCGTCGACGAACGCGAACGCGCCGAGCGCGACCACGGTCAGCGTCAGCCCGACCGCCGCGACGGCCCTGCCGCCGTACCGGCGGACCATCGCCGCGCTGGCCGGGGCGAAGACGAGCTGGGCCGCCGCGAAGGGCAGGAAGAGCAGGCCGGTCTCCAGCGGGCTGTAGCCGCGCACCAGTTGCAGGTAGAACGAGGTGAAGAACATGACGCCCATCGCGGCGAAGAAGATCAGCCCGACGATGGCCACGGGCGCGGCGAAGCGCGGCACCCGGAACAGCCGCACGTCCAGCGACGGGTGGTCGCTGCGCCGCTCGTACGCGACGAACCAGGCCAGCACCGCCAGGCCGCCGAGGATCGCGACCCAGACCAGCGGGCGGCCGAAGCCGTGCTCGCCGCCGTCGATGATGCCGTAGGTCAACGCGACGAGCCCCACCACCGACAGCAGCACGCCGGCGACGTCGACGCGGCCCGGATCCGGGTCCCGCGACTCCGGCACGAGCAGCGCCACCAGCACCACGCCGAGCACCACCACCGGCACGTTGATCAGGAAGACCGAGCCCCACCAGTAGTGCTCCAGCAACGCACCGCCGAGGATCGGGCCGATGGCCACGGCCAGGCCGACCGCGCCGGCCCAGACGCCGATCGCCCGGCCCCGCTCACGGGGGTCGAAGACGTTGGAGATGATCGAGAGCGTGACCGGCATGATGGCCGCGCCACCCACGCCCATCAGCGCGCGGGCCGCGACGAGTTGCGCGGGGCTCTGCGCGTACGCCGACAGCAGCGACGCCAGCCCGAAGAGCACCAGGCCGATCAGCAGGAAGCGCTTACGCCCGGCACGGTCACCGAGCACGCCGAAGGTGAACAGCAGGCCGGCGAAGACCAGCGTGTAGGAGTTGATCGACCACTCCAGCTCGCCCTGACTCGCGCCGAGGCCGTGCACCGGGTCGGCAAGCGTCCGCAGCGCGACGTTGAGGATCGTGTTGTCCAGGACGACCACGAGCAGGCTGATCACCAGCACCCCGAGGATCGCCCACCTCCTCGGGTGTCCCGTGTGCTCGTGCGGTGGCATCTTCGCGTTCTCCCCCCGACCCCGTTCCGATACGGGCCAGACTCGAAATTCAGCGGTGTCAGCGTAGGCGGGTGGGTATCGATACGGAACCGGTTCGTATCTTATGTGGCGGTGGTCACTCGTGTCCTCTTCCCGGATGCTGCTTCGGGTTTCCGGGTGCTGCTTCGGGCGCTCGGGGCGGGTGGGGCCTTGGGGTGGGTGGGGCCTTGGGTGGTTACGGGCGTCGCGGTGCGTCGTGGTAGGGCGTGGCCCGCCGTGCCCGGCTCCGGGCGGTCAGGCTTGATTCCTGCGCCGACACGGCGGGCCACACCCCGTCGGTGCCTACTCTCGCGTCCGTCCGCCGGGCTCCTGCCGGAGATCTTGCCAAGAAACCGCCCCTCCAGGGGCCGTCTTCTACCAAGATCTGGCGGGGCGGCGTCGGAAGCGCTGCAATGGATCGCCACCCTGCCGGACGCCGACCCCGAACCGGACATCGTCCCCGACACCTGATCAGGACGCCATGGACCTCACAGCGGCCGGATGACGTCCATGGCGTCCTGATCACCTCGCGCTCGCACCTCGCGCTTGCGCTTGTTGTTGGTGGTTCCAGCCGACGAGGCACAGGTCACCCCGGGACGACGTCCGGTTCGGAGGCGATGTTCGTCCTGATCACGTCGGCTGAGCGCGTGGGCGGCGGTACGTGGACGGTCGCGGGAGCGGGACGGGCTCGTAAGTGACGTCAGCGGGACGCTTGCGACGATGACGGGCATGGAGATCTGGAACAACCCGTCCTGCTCGAAGTGCGCCGCCGCCCGTACCGCGCTCGACGAGGCCGGGATCGGCTACGCGCTGCGCCCGTACCTGGACCGGCCGCCGAGCGCGGCGGAGTTGGCCGAGGTGCTGCGCCGGCTCGACGCGCGCCCCTGGGACGTCTGCCGCACCCAGGAGCCCGCCGCGGTGGCCCTCGGCATGGCCGACTGGCCGCGGGACGAGGCGGCCGAGCCGCGCTGGATCGAGGCGATGGTGGCCGCCCCCGAGCTGATCCAGCGGCCCCTGCTGCTGCTCGACGACGGGAGCGCGCTCGTGGGCCGTACCGCCGGGGCGCTGGCGGAGGCGCTGCGCCGCACCGGCGCCACGCCCGGCACCGGCGCGGAGCCGGGCCTCGCGACGCCCGGCACCGCCGCGACGCCCGGCACCGGCGTGACGCCCGGCAGCGGCGCGGAGCCCGGCCCGGCGGCTACCGCGTCGGCGGAACCGCCGCACCCGGCCGGGTAGCGCGTTTCCGGGCGGGTGCGGCGGGAATGCGCCGCTCGCGGGCGAACGACCGGACGCCGCAGAGGAGGGGTCGGATGCCGCACCAGGGCCTGTCCACCGCCGCGAAGCGGCTCACCCCCGTCGCCGGCGCGCCCCTCTGGTGCGACGCGCGGGAGTTCGGGCTGCGCGGCGACGGCGTGACGAACGATCAGCCGGCGCTGTCGGCCCTGGTCGACCGCCTCGGGGAGGGCTACGCCGCCGACGGGCGGGCCCGGGTCGTCCACTGCCCGCCGGGGATCTACTCGATCCGGGACGCCGGCACCGTCTGGCGCAGCGGGGTGTCGCTGATCGGCGCGGGGCCGGGGGCGACGCGGTTCCTGCTCAGCAACGAGGGAAACCGGGCGGAGCCGACCCCGCTGGCCTTCTGGACCACGGTGCAGCACGGCGCGAGCCGCGACCGGTACATCGCCGACTGCACCTTCGCGGACTTCGAGATCGACGGCTCCGGCGTGGCGATGGTCGAGTACAACTACCTCGCCAAGGGGCTCGGCCTCCAGTACGTGGTGCGCGGCGTCTTCCGCAACCTCTACATCCACCACACCGGCGCCACCGGACTCGGCTGCGACTTCCTCCAGGACAGCCTGATCGACGGGGTGGTCGTGGTCGGTTGCGGCCGGCTGGACAACGGCGAGGAGATGGGCGGCGCGGGCATCGGCGTCGGCATCGGCGGCTGGGGCGACGTGGAGCGCCTCACGATCGCCAACTGCACCGCCGTCGGCAACGGCACCAACGGGATCTTCCTCGAACTCCAGAAGGACTACTGGACGCCGCCGCGTGGCTACCGCATCATCGGCTGCCACAGCCAGGCGAACCGCTTCGGCATCTCCGACTGGGGCGCCGACGGCCTGATCGTCTCCGCCTGCACGCTGACCGGCAACCTGGAGGCGGGCTTCGACGTCTCCGGCAACGGCACCGCCGGCGTGTCCGGCCGGGGCGGCATCATCAGCGACTGCGTGGTGGACCGCAACGTCCGCGACGGGATCAGCATGGGCAACACGCCCGGCCCGTACACCGTGCGCGGGAACCGGATCAGCGCCAACGGCGAGTACGGCTACCACGAGCACGACCTGGGGCACGGCTACCGGGGCGCGGCGGCGGGCGTGGTCGTCGACGGCAACGACTTCTCGGACAACGGCCTGGATGCGATCCGGATCGACCGGCCGATGACCGACGCCGTCGTGGTGAACAACCGGATCCGCAACAACGGCCGCCGGTGCGCCCCGGCCGCCACCAACGCGGGCGAGTCGGTGCGCTACCACCACCGCTCCGTCACGGACCTGGCGGCGCACTGGCCGCACGACGGGCACCGGGGCAAGGTGGTGCGGGTCGGGTCACGCATGGCGGTGGTGGTGTCCAACACCGGCACCGACCTCACCCTCGCCGAGGTGCGGGCGGATTCCCCCACCGGCTGGAACGAGGACACGCCGCCGCCCGGGGCGGCGTACGAACTGCCGGCGGCCCCGCCGATCCGGGCCGGCATCACCGTCAACGCGCCGTTCGACTCCGCCACCGTGCGCGGCAACCGGATCTGGGACCACCGCGACGAGCAGACCCAGAGCTACGGGATCTGGATCACCCCGGCCGGCAGCTGCGTGTCCTGCCGGATCGAGGACAACGACCTCGCCGGCAACGCCGTCGGGGCGGTGCGGCTCGACACCCCGCCGGTCGGCGGGCGCTGGGACCGCAACCACCACGAGGTGGACTGACGCCGGAGGCTCAGCGCGCGTCGTCGGCGGGGGCCGTCGCCTCCGCGTGCCGGTCGCGCAGCCGGGCCCGGATCTCCTCCGGGGTGTACGCCCGGCGCCGCCGTTCCGCCCTGGCGATGACCACGCCTGACGCCGCGACGCCGGCCAGGCCGGCCAGTCCGAGGACCTTCCACCACCGCATCCGTTGCCGCATCGGCCTAGGGTAGACCCCCATGAGCATCAGCCTGGACGAGGCCGTGGACCTGACCCGTACCGGCGACGTGTGGGTGTTCCGGGGCCGCAGCGTGCCGGACCGGGCCATCCAGTTGACCACCAACAGCCCGGTCAACCACGTCGGCATGGCGGTCGTGCTGGACGACATGCCGCCCCTGATGTGGCACGCCGAGCTGGGCAGGTCGCTGCCGGACATGTGGACGGGCACCCACCAGCGCGGCGTGCAGCTGCACGACCTGCGCGACGCGGTCTGCGTCTGGGCCAACCGGTACGGCCAGCGGGCCTGGCTGCGCCAGCTCGACCCGCCGGCCGACGCGGAGATGGAGAAGGCGGTGCTGCGCACCGTCGCGCGCCTGGACGGCACCCCGTTCCCGTCCACCGCCCAGCTCGCCTGGCGCTGGCTGCGGGGCCGGGTCCCGGCGGTGCGGCTGCCGGCGCTGCCGGGCCGGGGCGGGGACCACGAGGCCACGCCGGCGCCCGACCGCACCGGGGTGACCGCGCCCGACCGCGCCGGCATCGCCGTGCGCGACCGTGCACTGGAGACGGCCTACTGCGCGGAGGTGGTCGCGGTGACCTACGAGGCGATGGGGCTGCTGCCCGCCGGGCGGCGTCCCAACTGGTACGACCCGGGCCGGTTCTGGAGCGGCGACGACCTCGGTCTCGCGGGCGGCGCCCGGCTCGGGGCGGAGATCGAGGTGCGCATCCCGCCGCGCTGAGGTTTGGCCCGCCGTCCGGCCGGCAATTGCTCTCCCCGTGAGAGCCCCCACCGATCTGGACACGCTGACCGACTTCTTCGACCGGTACGGCGTGGCGCTGACCACCGGCGACGTGCCCGCCATCGCCGGCTGTTACGCCCTGCCCGGGATGGTGGTGGCCGACACGTACAGCTTCTCGTTCACCTCGCCGGCGGCGGTGGCACTGTCCTTCGTGGGCGCGGCCCCCGACTACCAGGAGCGCGAGCTGGTCGCGGCGCACGCGACCATCGAGGACGTGCTGCCGGTGTCGGCGCTGCTGACCATGGTCGCCGTGGAGTGGGAGTTCCTCGACAGCCGGGGCCGGGCGGTCCCCGGCGAGCGCTACCGATACCTGCTGCGCTCCACCGACGACGGCCCGCTCATCTGCACGGTGCTGCGGACCGCCTGAGCGTCGGCCGGACCCGCGGCACCCTCCGACGGCGGCGACCCCGCCAACCCGGCGCCGTACGCGCCGCGCGCACACGGTCGCACCGGGTCGCCACGGACCGCTACGCTGCCCCGGAGGACCGCGGGAGGAGAAGCATGTCCGGCACGCGCCGAACATCGGGCAAGTCCTACGGCACGACCGCCATCGCGTCCTCGCCGTGGATCGTGGTGTCCGTCGGCGTCGCGGTGATGGTGGTCCTGCTGGCCATCGCGCTCGGCGCCTACCGGGGGCGCGGTCCCGCGTTCGACGCGCAGCCCGGCCCGCCGCTGCCGACCGTCGGTGTGGTCGACCCGGAGCCGTCCGCGGCCAGCCCGACGGTCACGCGCTCGCCGCGGGCGACGGCCACGCAGTCCGGCCGCTCCACCACCCGGCCCACCCCGACACGGTCCACGCCCGCCCGCAGCAGCACCCCGCCGTCGCCGACCCCCACCGGGAGCGAGGAGACGGCGCTGGTCGCGCCGCCATCGGCGTCGAGGTCCCCGCTGACGGGCCGGTACCGGGTGGTGGAGTCGTACGCGGACGGGTTCGTCGGGGAGGTGCTGGTCGGCAACACCTCGTCGGCCGGCCGGGAGTGGACGACCCGGCTGACCTTCCCGGGAGCGCGGCTGGGCAGCGCGTGGATCGAGGGCGCGCCACAGGGGACGGCGCAGCGGATCGACGACGGCTTCACCTACCGCAGCGGCGGCGACCTGCCCGGGGGCGCGTCGGTCACGCTGCGCTTCTACGTCCAGGGCACGCAGAGCCGCCCGACGAGCTGCACGGTCGACGGCGTCTCCTGCCGCCTCTGATCGACGCCCCGCCGTCGGTCACCCAGGGAGCCGCCATGGCGCTCACCCTCCGCCCGCTCGCGCTCGACGACACCGACGCCGTGCACGACTGGGCGTGTCTGCCCGAGTCGTGCCGCTACCAGGCGTGGGGGCCCAACACCTACGAGCAGACGCAGGCGTACGTGCGGGCCGCCGTGGCGGCGCCCCCGGACCGGCTGGTCCTCGGGGTGCTCGTCGACGACTGAGCCCGGGCCGAGGTACGCCGCGAAGGGCCGCCCTTGCAAGTTGGCTGTCGTGTTACGACTTTGTTTGCAAGGTATTGCAGAACGTTTCGGCAAGAGCTAGCGTGCGGGCCAGCCAGCGACCAGAGGAAGGCGTCGATGAAACCCCCGCCGATACCGCGCAAGGCCCTGCTCGCCCTCGTCTCCCTGCTCACCCTCGCCCTCGTCGGCACCCCGCTGGCCGTGCGCCAGCTGGGTTCCGACGCCCCCGACGACACCGGCCCGCTGGTCACCACCGGCGCCGCGCAGTGGCGCACCGAACCCTCGGCGGAGGCGCTGCTCGCCGCCGGAAGCGGCCAGGCCCGCGCCGAGCAGTTCTACTTCGTCCTGCCGGACCGGTTCGCCAACGGCGACCGGCGCAACGACGCCGGGGGCCTCACCGGGGGCCGCCTCTCCACCGGCCTCGATCCGAAGGACAAGGGCTTCTACCACGGCGGCGACCTCAAGGGCGTCATGGACCGGCTCGACTACATCGAGGGGCTCGGCACCACTGCCATCTGGCTCGCGCCCATCTTCAAGAACCGCCCGGTGCAGGGCACCGGAGCCGACGCCTCCGCCGGCTACCACGGCTACTGGATCACCGACTTCACCCAGGTCGACCCGCACTTCGGCACCAAGGAGGACCTGAAGCGGTTGGTGGGGCTCGCCCACAAGCGGGGGATCAAGGTCTACCTCGACGTCATCGTCAACCACACCGCGGACGTCATCAAGTACGCCGAGGACACGTACACCTACGTGGACAAGGCGACCTCGCCGTACACCGACGCGCAGGGGCGTCCCTTCGAGGACCGCAACTACGCCGACGGCAGCCGGGGCTTTCCGAAGGTGGACACCACGTCGTTCCCGTACACCCCGACGTTCGAGACCCCGGCCGACGCGAAGGTCAAGGTTCCGGCGTGGCTGAACGACCCGACGATGTACCACAACCGGGGCGACTCCACCTTCGCCGGGGAGAACAGCGAGTACGGCGACTTCTTCGGCCTCGACGACCTGTGGACCGAGCGCCCCGAGGTGGTGCGCGGCCTGACCAAGGTCTACTCCGACTGGATCGCGTCCACCGGCGTCGACGGCTTCCGGCTGGACACGGTGAAGCACGCCAACCTCGACTTCTGGCCGCAGTTCAGCCAAGGCGTCGAGCGCGTCGCCGCGCGCGCCGGCAAGAAGGACTTCTTCATGTTCGGCGAGGTCTACAGCGCCGACCCGGAGATCACCTCGACGTACGTGCGGCGCGGCGGCCTGCCGGCCACCCTCGACTTCGCCTTCCAGGAGGCGGCGCGCGGCTACACCGCCGGCGACGGCTCCGCGAAGGCGCTCGCCGACGTGTACGCCCGCGACGACCTCTACCGCGCCCGCGACACCGACGCGCGCCGGCTGACCACCTTCCTCGGCAACCACGACATGGGCCGCATCGGCTCGTTCATCGCCGGCGGTGGCACCGAACCGGCCACCCACCTGCGCCGCGACCGGCTCGCCCACGAGCTGATGTTCCTCACCCGGGGCCAGCCGGTGGTCTACTCCGGCGACGAGCAGGGCTTCACCGGCCCGGGCGGCGACAAGGACGCCCGGCAGGACATGTTCGCGTCGAAGACCCCCGACTACCTCGACGACGACCTGCTCGGCACCGACCGTACGCACGCCAGCGACCAGTTCGACCGCGCCCACCCGCTCTACCGGGCCATCGCGGAGCTGGGCGCGTTGCGCCAGGCGCACCCGGCGCTGCGCGACGGCGTGCAGGTCGGCCGGTACGCCGCCGACGGCCCCGGCGTCTTCGCGTTCTCCCGGATCGACCCCAAGCAGCGCACCGAGTACGTCGTCGCGGTGAACAACGCCGCGACCGCGCAGACTGTCACCGTGGACACCTGGTCGGCCGGCGCCACCTTCACCGGCGTGTACGGCGCGTCGGCCGCCCCGGTCGCCGGCGCGGACGGCAAGCTCACGCTGACCGTGCCGCCGCTGTCGGCCGTCGTGCACCGCGCCGGCACGCCGATCGCGTCGCCCGACGCCGCGCCGAAGATCACGATCACCGCCCCGGCGCCCGACGCGCCCGTCGCCACGAAGGTCGCCGTCACCGCGCAGGTCACCGGCGACCCGCTGGCCACCGTCACCGTCGCCGCCCGGGTCGCCGGCGGCAGGTGGACGCTGCTCGGCAGCGCCGAGACGGCCCCGTACACCGTGCACCACGACCTGACCGGGCTGGCCGGCGGCACGAAGGTCGAGTACAAGGCCGTCGTCCGCGACGGCAAGGGCCGCACCGCGACCGCCCGGTCCACCGCGACCGTGGGCACCCCGGCGCAGTCCGCCTCCCGCGACTGGGCCGTGGTGCACTACCAGCGCCCGGCCGGCGGCTACGACGACTGGGGCCTGTACGCCTGGGGCGACATCGACCCCGCCTACGCGACCGAGTGGCCCAAGGGGCAGCCGTTCGCCGGCGAGGACTCCTACGGCCGGTTCGCCTGGGTGAAGCTCAAGCCGGGCGCGAAGTCGGTCGGCTTCGTCGTGGTCGACAAGTCCGGGAAGAAGGACGTGGAACAGGATCGGACGATCGACGTGACGAAGACCGGCGAGGTCTGGGTCAAGCAGGGCGACCCGGCGACCTACCCGAGCCGGCAGGCGGCCACCGGCGAGCCCGACCCGCCGGTCGAGGACGGCACCGCCCTCATCCACTACCGCCGCGCCGACGGCAACTACGACGGCTGGGGCCTGCACC
Organism: Micromonospora reichwaldensis; assembly: GCF_031845925.1. NCBI lineage: Bacteria > Bacillati > Actinomycetota > Actinomycetes > Micromonosporales > Micromonosporaceae > Micromonospora > Micromonospora reichwaldensis. The sequence goes on from NZ_JAVRFL010000033.1 coordinate 42,999, forward strand.
TGTGGGACGGCGCCGCCAACCCCACGGACTGGGCCACGCCGCTCGCCCCGGCCCGGATCGACGCCTTCGGCGCGGTCTTCCGGGTGCCGCTGGCCGCCGGGGCGACCGGGCTGAGCTACATCATCCACCGCGGCGACGAGAAGGACCTGCCGACCGACCAGCGGCTCGACTTCGCCGGCGCCGGACGCGAGGTGTGGCTGCTCGCCGGCACGCCCGGCCGGCTGCTGCCGTCCACCGCGTCCGCCGCCGGCCCGGACGTCGACATCACGAAGCAGAAGGCGCACTGGATCGACCGCTCGACCGTCGCCTGGCAGACCGGACCCACCGACGGCAGGACGTACGCCCTGGTCGCCGCCCCAGCCGGCGGGGTCACCGTCGCCGACGGCGAGCTCGTCGGGACGTACACCTCGCTGCCGTTGACCGCGCAGCGCAACGGGCTCACCGAGGCCCAGCGCGCGGACTTCCCGCACCTGTGGGCGCACGGTGCCTTCACGCTCGACCGGCGGGACCTGGCGAAGGTCCCTGCGGCCCTGCGCGGGCAGCTCCTGGTGACCGAGCGGGACGCGGCGGGCACCCTGCTCGCCGCGACCGGCGTGCAGATCCCCGGCGTGCTCGACGACGTCTACGCCCGGGCCACCGACGCGCGGCTCGGGCCGACGTTCGCCGGCGGGGTGCCGACGCTGGCCGTCTGGGCGCCCACCGCCCGCACGGTCTCGCTCCAGCTCTTCGACTCGCCGACCGCGACGCCGCGGACCGTCGCGATGCGCCGCGACGACCGCACCGGCGTCTGGTCCGTGCGTGGCGCCCGCGACTGGACCGGCAGGTACTACCGGTACCAGGTCCAGGCGTGGCAGCCGGCGACCCAGAAGATGGTCGACGCCGCCGTGACCGACCCGTACTCGCTGGCGCTGGCGCCGGACTCCACGCACAGCCAGATCGTGGACCTCGCCGACCCGGCGCTCGCGCCGGCCGGGTGGGCGTCGCTGCGCAAGCCGGCGGCGGTGCCGTCGACCAAGGTGCAGATCTCCGAGCTGTCGGTGCGGGACTTCTCCATCGCCGACGGCACGGTGCCGGCCGAGCGGCGGGGCACGTACCTCGCCTTCACCGACCCGGGCACCGCCGGCACGAAGCACCTGAAGGCGCTCGGCGACGCCGGGGTGACCCACCTGCACCTGCTGCCCGCGTTCGACTTCGCGACGATCCCCGAGCGCCGCGCCGACCAGCGGCAGCCGGCCTGCGACCTGGCCGCGCTGCCGCCGGACTCCGAGCAGCAGCAGAAGTGCGTCGCGGCCGTGGCGGACACCGACGGCTACAACTGGGGGTACGACCCGCTGCACTACACCGTGCCGGAGGGCGGCTACGCCGTCGACCCGGCCGGGGCGAAGCGCACCACCGAGTTCCGGCGGATGGTGGCCGGCGTCAACGGCGCCGGGCTGCGCGTGGTGATGGACGTCGTCTACAACCACACCTCGGCGGCGGGCGCCGACCCCAAGTCGGTGCTCGACCAGATCGTGCCCGGCTACTACCACCGCTTGCTGGACGACGGCGCCGTCGCCAACTCGACCTGCTGCGCCAACACCGCCCCCGAGCACGCCATGATGGGCAAGCTGGTGGTGGACTCCCTGGTCACCTGGGCCCGGGCGTACAAGGTGGACGGCTTCCGGTTCGACCTGATGGGCCACCACCCGAAGGCGAACATCCTGGCCGTACGCAAGGCGCTCGACGAGTTGACCGTCGGCCGCGACGGCGTGGACGGGAAGAAGATCCTGCTCTACGGCGAGGGCTGGAACTTCGGCGAGGTAGCCGACGACGCCCGGTTCACGCAGGCCACCCAGGCCAACATGGCCGGCACCGGGATCGGCACGTTCAACGACCGGCTGCGCGACGCCGTACGCGGCGGCGGGCCGTTCGACGCCAACCCGCGGGTGCAGGGCTTCGCCTCCGGCCTGTTCACCGACCCCAACGGCGACGACGTGAACGGGTCCACGGCCGAGCAGCGGGCCCGCCTGCTGCACCAGCACGACCTGATCAAGGTGGGGCTCACCGGCAACCTGCGCGGCTACCGCTTCACCGACTCGTCGGGCCGGCAGGTCACCGGCGCGCAGGTCGACTACAACGGCTCGCCCGCCGGCTACACGGCCGCGCCGGGGGAGGCGGTCACCTACGTCGACGCGCACGACAACGAGATCCTGTACGACGCGCTGGCGTACAAGCTGCCGCAGGACACCTCGGCGGCGGACCGCGCCCGGATGCAGGTGCTGGCGCTGGGCACGGTGGTGATGGGGCAGGGCCCGGGATTCGTCACCACGGGCACCGAGCGGCTGCGCTCGAAGTCGCTGGACCGCAACTCGTACAACTCGGGGGACTGGTTCAACCAGATCCGCTGGGACTGCGCCCAGGGCAACGGGTTCGGCGCCGGTCTGCCGCCCGAGCAGGACAACCGGGACAAGTGGCCGTACGCCAAGCCGCTGCTGGCCGACCCGGCGCTGGTGCCGGACTGCGCGGCGATCGACCTGGCCGACGCCCGCTACGCCGAACTGCTGAAGATCCGGGCCTCCTCGCCGGTCTTCGGGCTGACCACGGCGGAGCAGGTGCAGAAGCGGCTCGCCTTCCCGCTCTCCGGGGCGGGGGAGACCCCCGGCGTGCTCACGATGACGCTCGACGGCCGGGGCCTCGACGGGCGGTGGAAGTCGGTCACGGTGGTCTTCAACGCCACGCCGGAGACGGCGACGCAGCGGCTGACCGGGCTGCGCGGGGCGGACGTCGCGCTGCACCCGGTGCTGCGGGCCTCGGCGGACGGGTCGCTGCGGACGGCCTCGTTCGACCGGGCCAGCGGCACGTTCACCGTGCCGGCCCGCAGCGTGGCGGTCTTCGTGCAGCAGTAGCCCGCGACGTGGACCGGCCCCCTTCCGCGCGATGCGGAAGGGGGCCGGTTCCTGTTCGGTGTCCGGAGCGGCCGGAGGGCCGCCCGTCAGCCGAGGGCGATCAGCCGAAGCAGTTCTCCACGGGGGAGGGGCTGCCCAGGCAGTTCGTCGGCTTGTTGCCCTTGATCGCGGACTTGTCGTCCACGTTCACCTCGCCGCCGAAGTTGAACACCCCGCCCGGCCGGAACCTGGAGACGTTGTCCGCCACCTTCGTGTCGTGCAGGTTGACCCGGCCGAAGACGTTGAAGATGCCGCCGCCGATGCCGATCGGCCCGACGGCCTGGTTCCCGACGATCTCGCTGTCGCGGAACGTGACCTCGCTGGCGAGGTTGAACACGCCGCCGCCGAAGAAGGCGGCGAAGTTCTCCTTGACCTCGGTCTTCTCCGCCGTGACGTGGGCGCCGAAGGCCAGGGCCAGGCCGCCGCCGACACCGGCGGTGGTGTTCTTGGCGATCGTCACCTTGTGCAGGTGGAGCTGGCTGTCGTCCGCTGCGGCGATGCCGCCGCCCGCGATCAGCGCGGTGTTGTCGAGGATCCTGGAGTACTTGATGGTGGTGTTGCCCTCGATGTCGAGCAGGCCACCGCCGAAGCCGATCGTGTGATTGTTGCTGATGTCGGTCTTGTCGATCCAGACGGTTCCGCCGTCGACGTCGTCGCGGAAGATGCCCGGGGCACCGTTGGCGATGCCGCCGCCGCCGATCCCGGCCTTGTTGTACTTGACGTGGGACTCCTCGACCTTGAGCACCCCGGCGTTCAGGATGCCGCCGCCGAAGAAGAAGGCGGTGTTGTTGGCGACCGTGGTGTGACGCAGGCTGGTCTTGCCGAAGTTGGCGATGCCGCCGCCGCTGCCGCCGGCCTGGTTCTCGACGATGTGGCTCTTCTCGATGTCGGCGGAGCCGCCCGGCTGCACCAGGATGCCGGCGCCGTCGTTGGCCTCCGGCTCCTCCAGCACGCTGGCGCCGGCCTTGGCCGCCGCAGCCTTCGCCGCCGCAGCCTTCGCCGCCGCGGCACCCTTCGGCTCGGCCTGGAGCAGCGGCAGGTACGGCTTGCCGGCCTTGGCCGCCTCGGTGGCCTCGACCGAGTTCGAGTACCGCGACCACACCGTCTCCGCCGAGACCGTCTCCGCCTTCTTCCGCTCGAGGGTCTGGCCGTTCTTGATGGTCAGGCCCTTGAGGGTGAGGTGGCCGCCGCTGCCGACGTTGAAGATGCGGAACTGCTCGGCGGTGGCGTCCCGCACGATCTTGGTGTCGTGGCCCTTGAGCGTGATGGGCTGCTCGATCACCGGCAGGCCGTTGCCGTAGTAGTCGTGCCGGGTCAAGGTGTACGTGCAGTCCTTGGCCAGCTCGAACACGCCGCCGTGGTTGGCGTTGGCGTACACGATCGCCTGGATCAGCTTGTCGGAGTCGCAGGGCACCTCCTTCCCGCGCTCCTTGTGGTCCCGGTCCTTGTGGTCCCGGTCCCGGCCCTCTCCGCCTTCGTGGCCCTTCTCGCCCTCGCGGCCTTCCTTCCCGCGGTCCGCGTCCTGGTCGCCGTCCATGCTGACCTGAGCGGTGGCCCACTTCAGGCCGTCCGCACCTACCGCGCCGGCGCCGGTGGCCACGCCCACGGCGGCGAGGCTGACCACGCCGGTCAACCCGGCCACACCACTGGCGAGCCAGAGCTTGCGGCGACGCTTGGGCGCCGCCGGCTGCTCGGAGTCGTTGTTCGTTAGGTAGTTGGACATCGGAGCTCTCTGCCCTCTCCTCGTACCAGACAGGGTCGCAGCGCCACAGGCGAGCGTCCCCTGCTACAAATCGGTTGTAGCTCCCGAACTAGACAATATGAGAATCTTCCTCGCCTCGCGGCCATATGCGAAATAACCCCGCATTAGGTCCGGGGTGCCCCCTGGCCGGTGCGGACGGCCCGCGCCGACCCATCCACCGCAGCGACGTCGGTAGGGGAGTCCGCAGGAGAACGGGTCTTCCCGGCGCGGAACAGCCCATTCGCCAGCAGAGCGGCCACGAGGGCCGGGAGGTGAGAGGGCTCCTCCGGCCGCAGGGGCGGCTTGTGGAGGAGCCCTCTCTCTATGTGGTGTCGCTCTCGGGTGTTCAGGCGAAGCAGCGGTCGGGGATGACCGTGCTGCCCTTGCAGTTCGTCGGCCGGTTGTCCTTCACGGCGGACTTCCGGTCGATCAGGACGCCGTCGTTGTTGGTGAAGATGCCACCCGGCGGCGCGGTGGCGACGTTGTGGACCACCTTCGTGTTGATCAGCCTCGTCCGGCCGAAGTCGTTCAGGATGCCGCCGCCCACCCCGTACTCGCCGACCGCCTGGTTGCCCAGCGCCTCGCTGTCCCGCAGGGTGACGGTGCCTTCGTCGTTGTACAGGCCCCCGCCGCCCCCACCTGCGGCGACGTTCTCCTTGATCACGCTGTGCTCGATCACGGCGTTGCCGCCGACGCCGACGCCGACGCCGCCGGCCTCTCCGTTCGCGTAGTTCCTGGCGACCACGACCTTCTCCAGGGACAGCCTGCCGTCGCTGAAGGTGACCAGCCCGCCCGCGTCCGTGCCGGCGGTGTTGTCCGTGATCTCGCTCTGGGTGAGCACGATGTCGCCCCTGTTGTCGAAGACGCCACCGCCGATGGACGAGGTCCGGTTGTGGCTGATGGTGCTCTTCCACACCCAGACGGTGCCGCCGCCCACGGTCGTTCCGTTCGGGGTCGTGCCGTTGGCGATGCCGCCGCCGCCCAGCCGGGCGCTGTTCTTCGACACCTTGGACTCCTCGACCCGCAGCACCCCGACGTTGAAGATGCCGCCGCCGAAGCCGCTGGCGCTGTTCTCCTCGACCGAGGTGTGGCGCAGGTTGGTGGTGCCGAAGTTGGCGATGCCGCCGCCGTTCCAGCCGGCGTGGTTCTGTACGATCCTGCTGTGCTCCAGGTCGGCGCGACCGCCCCGCTGGACCAGGATGCCCGCCCCGTCGGCGCCGGCGGGCGCGGCCGCCGCGGTGCCGTCTGGCCGAGCCGTCGCGGCGGCGCCGGCACGAGCCGTCGGAGCGGCCGGCAGGTCGGCGGCGGCGGTGGCCGGGCCCTTGGGCGCCGTCATCGCCGGTCCACGGGCCGGTTCCGCCGCGGCCGCCGCAACCTCCGTCGGCTTCGCGCGCCCGAACGAGCTGACCGGTGCCGGGACGGTCTTCGCGGCGACGGTCTGCCCGCCCTTGACGGTCACGTCCTTCAGCATCAGGTGACCGCCGCTACCGACGTTCAGGATCCGGAAGCGCTCGGCCTCGGCCGCCCTGACGATCGCGGTGCCCTCGCCCATGAGGACGACCGACTCCTTGATCACGGGCAGGCCGTTGCCGTACTCGCTGCGCGTCAGCTCGTACGTGCAGTGCCTGGCGAGCTTCAGCGTCGCGCCGTCGGTCCGGTTGGCGTGGATGATCGCCTGGATCAGCTTGTCGGTGTCGCAGGGCACCTCCGTCACCCGACCGTCGTGCCCGCGGTCCTTGTCGCCGCTCCAGTCGCCACCCGACCAGGCGTTCCCGCCATCGGCGGCGGGGTTGCCGCCGGCCTCGTCGGCGGCCTCGTCGTCGGCCTTGCCAGCGTCGTCGTCGGTCCTGCCGGCGTCGCTGACGTTCTGCTTCGGGGCCGACGCCTGGGCGTCGGAGAGCCGCTCGGAGTCGCCGGACTTGTCGTCGCGGGCGGCCAGGCCGCCCAGCGCCGCCAGGCCGACGACGCCGGTCAGTCCGGCCACCCCGGCAGCCAGCCAGAGTTTGCGCCGCCCTCGCATCGGTGTGCCCACGGGCGGGCCACCGTCAGGTCTCGTTACGTCATCGGACATCAGAGCCTTCCGCCCTTTCCTGCTCTCACGGGGACCGCACCACGCAAGACGGCGCGATCAGCCACAAATGGGTTGCAGCCTCTGTAGACCACCGTATGAGAACGATTCTCGCGATGATGCGTTATCCGAGTAATCCACACATTCGACCCAGGCTGGTTGTCGCTCCGCAGTGAGCCGCTACCAGGCAGGGAAGCCACCTGGGCAGCACAAACACCCGCAGAGGGCAACACCAGGACCAGGCCGCACGCGAAGGTCCAGCGCCGCCCGGGGCGGGCCGTCGTGACGACCCTTCCCGGGCGGCGCCGGAACGCGCTGCGGAGTACCGGCTCTCCCCCGATCAGCCGAAGCAGTTCGGCACAGGGGTCGGGCTGCCCTCGCAGTTCGTGGGCTTGTTCCGGATGATCACCGTCTCGTCGTCGACAGTGACTCCGTCGTTGTCCGAGGAGACGCCTCCCGGCGCCAGGAGCGACGAGTTCTCCGTGATCCGTGACCTGATCACGGAGATCCTTCCGCCCTGGTTGTAGACCCCGCCCGCGACCTGCAGGTCCACGGCGACCCGGTTCCGGTCGACCTCGCTGTGGAAGATCACCACCTGGCCGCTGTCGTTGGCGACACCGCCGCCGTTGCCCCGGGTCACGTTCTCGTTGACCTTGCTGTTCGAGATCGACAGTCCGCCGAAGACCGCGGCGAGGTTGGCGATGCCGCCGCCGTCGCCGTCAGCGGTGTTGCCACGGACGGTGCTGTGCTGCACGTACATCGTCCCCGCGTTGCGGATTCCGCCGCCGCTCGCACCGCTCTGGTTGCCGAACACGTGGCTGCGCTTGACGGTCGTGGCGACGTTGGGGTTGCCGCCGCTCTGGATGCCGCCGCCCGAGCCCTCGGCGATGTTGTGCGAGACCGTGGTGTCGGTGACGACGGCGGAGGCGACGTTCTCCAGTCCGCCGCCGGTGTCGCCGCTCTGGTTGTGGCTCACCCGGACGCCATCGAGGAAGAGTTGGCCGACGTTGCGGATCCCGCCGCCGCTGCCCACGGCGGTGTTGTCGGTGACCTCGCTGCCGTGCCTGCCGTCCCCGCGGTCGTCGCCCCTGTCGTCCTTCTTGTCGTCCCGGCCGGGGCCGCCCGCGTCCCGGGCGGCCGAGGCGCCGCCAGCGGCCCCCGCCGTAGCCCCGTCCCCGACGACCGCCTTGCCGTCGGCGTCCAGGCCGGCCGGGGCTTTGGTGTCGGTGTCGGTGCCGGTGCCGTCGGTGTTGAGTCCGGCGGGGGCCTTGGTGTCCGCGCCGTCGGCGTCCGGGCCGGCAGGGGCCTTGGTGCCGTCGCCGTTGGCGTTCAGGCCGCCGGGAGCTTTGGTGTCGGTGCCGTCGGCGTCCAGGCCGGTGGGGGCCTTGGTGTCCGTGCCGTCGGCGTCCAGGCCGGTGGGGGCCTTGGTGCCGGTGCCGTCAGGGTTGAGGCCGGTGGGTGCCTTCGTGTCCGAGCCCGTGGGATCCGTGGGCCCGGCGGTGGCTTCGGCGCCGGTGCTCGGGGCGGTGCGGCCGTCGGTCGACGGGGCTGTTCCGTCCGGGCCGCTGAGGTCGCCCGGGGTGGTGTCGTCGTGCCCCGTGCCGGCCGCGTTCTTCTCCCCGTCGGCGTGCTCCTCGCCCTTGCCGTCCGGGCCGGTGGCGCGCGTGGACAGGATCCGGGTGACGCCGAAGTTGGTGACGCCACCGCCAGCGCTGCTGCTCTGGTTTCCGGTGATGCGGCTGTCGAAGATGGTCGCCCTGCCGCCCGCCTGCACCAGGAGGCCACCGCCGCCCAGCCCGGGCTGGGCGAACCCGCCCTTGACCGTGAGGTCGTGCAGGGTCAGGTCGCCGCCGACCCCCACGTTGAAGATCCGGAAGGCGGCGGCGTTCGTGGCGCGCAGGACGGTGGCGTTCTCGCCCTTGATCGTGACCGGTCGGACGATCTCTGGCAGACCGTTCCCCTCCCGGCTCAGCGTCAGCAGGTACGTGCAGTCGCGCGCGAGCTTGAGCGTCCCACCGTGACCGGCGTTCACCCGGTTGAGTTCGACGATCAGTCTGTCGGTGTCGCAGGGCACGTCCGTGGCGTCCTGCTCCTTGTCGTTGCGTCCCTTCTCGGCCGGTCCCTTGCCGGCCGCTCCGGGGTCCTGTCCGCCGGGATTCATGCCGGCGGCCGCGGCGTCGACCCGGTCGTCCGGGCCCAGCGGCGCCCCAGCCTGCGCGGCCGCCCCGGTGAGCTGCCGGCCGGCCACGTTCCCGAGGCCGCCCGTCGCGGATGCGTCCGGCAGCGTGACCACCCCGCTGGCCGCCAGGCCGACCGCGCCGGTCAGGCCGGCCACTCCGGTGGCGACCCACAGGACGCGCCGCTTCCGGCGACGCCCCGTCGGGCCCCCTGCCCCGGTTGCTTCGGACTGATTGGTTGACATGTGCTCTCACCCACATCTTTCGTATCCAACGGGCACGTACGGCCGCAGGAGGCGTAATCAGCCCTGAATCGGTTAGACAGGTTTGGTGTCAACATAAGTGAGCTGTCTTCGCGATGAGGATGAAAGTGAAAGTTCTGCGCTTTCGGGCGGTATGCGGGCGGATCCCGACGCCGCCTCCGCGCGGCGACAACGGCGCGCCGGGGGCCGGACGGCGAACAGCCCGGCCGCGACGGGGGTCGCGCCGGGCTGCGGCGAGGATGCGGGGTGCGGTCAGTCCGGCAGGCGCGGGCCCGCCTCGCGCTGCTCGGCCAGCCAGGTCTCCACCTCGTCGGTGGCGCGCGGCAACCCGGCGGAGAGGTTCACCGCGCCGGTCGCGGTGACCAGGATGTCGTCCTCGATCCGGATGCCGATCCCGCGCAGCTCCTCGGGAACCAGCTCGTCCTCCGGCTGGAAGTAGAGGCCCGGCTCGACGGTGAGCACATAGCCCTCGCCCAGCGTGCCGTCCCGGTACTTCTCCTTGCGGGCGTTCGCGCAGTCGTGCACGTCGATGCCGAGCATGTGGCTGGTGCCGTGCAGCGTCCAGCGCCGGTAGACCGTCGACCGTTCGTCCATGGCCTCGTCGACGCCCACCGGCAGCAGACCCAGGTCGGACAGCGCCTGGGCGAGCACCCGCATCGACGCCAGGTGGACCTCCCGGAACGCCACCCCGGGGCGGATGGCGTCGATGCCGGCCTGCTGCGCGGCGTGCACGGCGTCGTAGACCTGGCGCTGGAGCGGGCTGAACCGGCCGTCGACCGGCAGCACCCGCGTGACGTCGGCGGTGTAGAGGTTGCGGTTCTCCACGCCCATGTCCATCAGCAGCAGCTCGCCCGGCCGGGTGGCGCCGTTGTTGTGCACCCAGTGCAGGATCGTGGCGTGCTCGCCCGCGCCGACGATCGAGCCGTAGCCGACGTCGTTGCCGTCGTGCCGGGCGCGCAGCGCGAAGATCCCCTCCAGCAGCCGCTCCGACACGCCCCGGTCCGCCGGCAGCGCCCGGGCCACGTCCTCGAACCCCCGGACGGTGGCGTCGACCGCGTCCTGGAGCTGGGCGATCTCCCACTCGTCCTTGACCAGCTTCAGCTCCGAGATGGCGATCGCCAGCTCCCGGTCGCGGGCCGGCTGGCCCTCGGCGCGGTGGCCGTCGTACGGGCGCACGGCCGTGTCCACCCGTGCGTCGAAGCCGCGCAGCACCCGCGTACGCCCCGGCGCCAGGTCGGCCAGCGTCGCGTCCAGCTCGGTCAGGTCCGCCGTGGGCAGGCCCAGCTCGGCCGACTTCTCGGCCAGGGTGTGCCGCCGGCCCACCCACAGTTCGCCGTGCCGGCTGCGGAAGAACTCGTCGGTCAGCCGCGACGACCGGGGCCGCATGTAGAGGGTGGCGTCGTGGCCCGACCCGTTCGGCCGCAGCACGAGCACCCCGTCCGGGTCGTGGTCGCCGGTGAGGTAGGCGAAGTCGCTGCCCGGCCGGAAGGGATGGTCGGTGTCGTTGGCACGTACCTTCTCGCCGCCGGTGGGGATCACCAGGGTCTCGCCCGGGAAGGCCGCCGAGAGCGCGGCCCGTCGTTTGGCGTGGTTCGGCACCTCGGGCCGCGGGCCGACCGGCAGGGTGGTGTCCCGCCAGCCCTGCCGCATGAACGCCAGGAACGCCTCGGGGAAGTCCGGGTCGTGCGACCCGGTGCCGTCCGCCGGCCTGCTGTCGGTACGCCCCTCGGTCATGCTCCGCTCCCTCCGCCTCCCCATCGTCGCAGGTCAGACGGTACCGCGCGGCGCGGCGGTCGGATCGCGCCGGGACGGGCGGCGGTCGGCGAGCCGGGCGGTGGGCGATCCGGAACGCGCGGAACGCGCGGGCCGGGCAGCCTCGCGGCGTGGAGCCCAGCGGTGCCGCGACGCCCGCTCGGGCCGCGTGGAAAGATGGCGACCATGTGCGGACTCCTGGCCTTCTTCAGCGCGCGCGGCGACGCCGCCGCCCACCGCGACAACATCGCCGGGGCGTTGGAATGCCTGCACCACCGCGGACCGGACGAGACCGGTGTCGAGGTGGTCGGCGACGCCTCCGGCCGGTACGCGGACGGCGTGTTCGCGCACAAGCGGTTGGCGATCATCGACGTGGCCTCCAGCCAAGAGCCCCTGTCCTACGCGAACGGGCGCTACCTGCTCACCTTCAACGGCGAGATCTACAACTACATCGAGCTGCGCGAGGAGCTGATCCGGAGCTTCGGCGCGCAGTTCGCCACCGCCGGCGACGGAGAGGTGATCGTCGCCGGCTACCACTACTGGGGCGAGCAGGTGCTCACCCGGCTGCGCGGCATGTTCGCCTTCGTCATCTGGGACCGGCAGGAGCGCCGCGCGTTCGGCGGCCGGGACTACTTCGGGATCAAGCCGCTGCACTACCTGGAGACCGCCGACGGCCTCTACCTGGCCTCGGAGAAGAAGGCGCTGCTGCCCTTCGCGCACTCCAACTACCAGGGCGACGCCGGCATCGACACGGCCAACCTGAGCCACTACCTGACCCTGCAGTACGTGCCCGAGCCCGGCACCCTGCACAAGGGCATCAGCCGGATCGGCTCGGGTGAATACCTGACCTGGACCCCGGGCGGGCGGATCGACGTGCGCCGGTGGTACCGGCCGGTGTTCCGGCCCACCCCGGTCGACGACGAGCAGCGGCTCTACCACGAGATCCGGGAGACGCTGCGGGAGAGCGTCCGGATGCACATGCGCTCCGACGTGCCGGTCGGCTCGTTCCTCTCCAGCGGCATCGACTCGACCGCGGTGGTCGCCCTGGCCCGGGAATTCAACCCGAACATCCTGACCTTCACCGTCGGCTACGACGTCCCGGGCTACTCGGAGATCGACGTCGCCCAGGACTCGGCCCGCCACCTCGACGTGACGACCATCCCGACCAAGATCGGGCCGTACGACATGATCGAGGCGCTGCCGAAGATCGTCTGGCACCTCGACGACCCGGTGGCCGACCCGGCCCTGGTGCCCCTCTACTTCGTGGCGAAGAAGGCCGCCGAGCACGTCACCGTGGTGCTCTCCGGCGAGGGCGCCGACGAGTTCTTCGGCGGCTACACCATCTACCGCGAGCCGCTGTCGTTGAGCTCGGTCAACGGGCTGCCCGACGGGGTGCAGAAGGGGCTGCGGGCGGTCTCCAAGGCCATCCCGCAGGGCGTGAAGGGCAAGAGCTTCCTGGAGCGTGGCACCACGCCGATCGAGCAGCGCTACTACGGCAACGCCCGGATGTTCACCGAGGAGGAGAAGCAGCACCTGCTGCGCCGCTACGACCCCTCGGTCCGCTACACCGACGTCACCGCGCCCATCTACGCCGAGTGCACCGAGCTCGACGACGTCACCAAGATGCAGTACGTCGACCTCTACACCTGGCTGCGGGGCGACATCCTGGTCAAGGCCGACCGGATCTCGATGGCGCACTCGCTGGAGGTGCGGGTGCCCTTCCTGGACCGGGCGGTCTTCGACGTGGCGTCCAGGATCCCGGTGGACCTCAAGCTCCCGCCCCGCTCCGACGCCACCAAGTACGCGATGCGCCAGGCGTTGCAGGGCGTGGTGCCGCCGGCCATCGTCAACCGCAAGAAGCTCGGCTTCCCGACCCCCACCCGGGTCTGGCTGCGCGGCGAGATGTACGAGTGGGCCCGGCACGTGCTGTCCACCTCCGGCGCCGGTGACCTGCTCGACCTGTCGTACGCGATGCGGCTGCTGGAGGAGCACAAGCGGGAGGAGGCCGACCACTCCCGCAAGGTGTGGACGGTGCTCATCTTCTGCATCTGGCACGCCATCTTCGTCGCCAAGACCCTCGACCCGGGCATCCAGCGCAACCAGTCCGCCCTGCTCACCAAGCCCGTGGTCGGCTCGATGGTCCGCTGACCCGGCCACCGCAACCCGGGCCCCGCGCCCGGCCGGGGGCCCACGCCGTCGATCAAGAGGTTTGCGTCCCTGGACTCGTTCCCGGGGACGCAAACCTCCTGATCACTTCAGGGGCCCGGTGTCGGGCCGGGGTTTCAGCGGCCGGAGCAGGTGACCGTGGGCAGGGTGTTGGTGCCGTTGGTGGTGGCGACGAAGCCGAAGGTCGTGGTGCCCTCCGGGGCTATCGTGCCGTTGTAGGGCGCGTTGGTCACGGTGACCGAGGAACCGGATCCGCTCAGCGTGCCGCTCCAGAGGCTGTTGATGGTCTGCCCGCTGGGCCACGTCCAGTTGGCCGTCCAGCCCGACCAGGTCGACGAGCTGTGGTTCATGATCGTGACCTCGCCCTGGAAGCCGCCGTTCCAGGTGCCGACCACCTTGAAGACCGGCATGCAGTCCCCGCTGTGCGGCGGCGGCGTGGTCGGGTTCGGCGGCGGCGTGGTCGGGTTGGGCGGCGGGGTCGTCGGGTTGGGCGGGGGAGTGGTCGGGTTGGGCGGCGGCGTGCCGCCCGGGCCGACGCCGGTGACCTCGCCGTTGCCGCCGTCGAAGGTGACGTCCGAGCAGCCGAAGAAGTTCTCCTGGCTGTCGGAGCGCACCCAGCGCGAGTAGATGAGGTGCCGGCCGCTCTTGTTGGTGGGCAGGTTGCCGCTGAAGTAGTAGTGCCCGTCGTTGGTGCCGCTCGAGCCGCGCTGCGGCGGGTTGGTCACCGTCAGGAACGGCTCCTCCAGGTCGCTCCACGCCAGCGGACGGCCCGGGCTCCAGCTGTCCTTCGTGACGTAGAAGTAGAACGTGCCGGGGTGGTGGGCCCAGTTGCTGTAGCGGAACTCCATCCGGGCCCCGGCCGTCAGGTGGGTCAGCGGCCAGTCGGTGCGGGCCAGGTCGTAGCCGGCGAAGCCCGGGTTGCCGCCGCTGCACAGCTTGCCGTCCGGGATGAAGCCGACGGTCCGGCCGGCGGCGTCGGAGCGCAGCACGCTGAACCAGTTGTAGAGCGAGTTGGCCCCGCTCTGCGCCACGGCGGCGGAGCACGCCGGGTTGTTCGGCTTGATCTCGCCGGTGGACGAGAGGCCGTCCTTCCAGCAGAGGAAGGTGCGGCTGCCGGGGGCCATCGGGGTGCCGTGCGCGGCGGCGGGGTCGGGCCCCGCCGTCAGGACGACGGCGCCCGCGAGAAGGGTCGCGGCCGCGGTGAGCAACGCGGCCATACGCGATCGGTGGGACACGGGGGTTCTCCTCACTCGTGGGACGGGGGAGTCCCACGGGCAACGCGCGGGGTGGCAGCACGGCCCGCCCCGCTGCGACGCGGGCAAGACGGTCGCGGCGGACGTGCCCCGGCGCGGATGGCCGGCGTACGTGCGCCGTCGGCGGCCCGACTCGCGGGCCGGTGCCCTCGCGTGGATGTGAACCCGGCGCCGGCGGCGCGGCAGCCCCCGCACCGCCCGGCAAGCGCCATCCCACCACGGGACGGTGACGAGACGCAATAGCCGTTGCTCGATGTGTCAGTAGCGCTCGGCGAGGTGCTCGCGGCCGGGCGGCGGCTCGTAGGCCACCGGCCAGAACTCGGTGACCTCGCGGACGAGACCGGCGTCGTCGAGGTCGAAGAAGCTCGTCGCGGCAAGCTCCTCGCCCCGGTGGGCGCAGCTGATCCAGGTGGCGGCGCGCCGACCCGAGGCGACCGCCCGGACCACCGTGAGGTGCCAGCCGTCAGGGTACTCCTGGTGGAAGCGCAGGAACGACTCCCGGCCGACGATCCGCTCGCGGGTCTGCGGCAGGTGGTAGACCACGTCGTCGGCGAGCAGCCCGGCGACGGCGTCCCAGTCCCGCGCCTCCAAGGCTGTCCAGTAGGCCGATACGGTGGCTTCGGCGCTCGTCATGGCGCGTACTGTGCCAGCCTGGTGCGACAAGATCGGTCGGCGCGCGGCGTGGACGGAGGACACCAATGGGTTACGCGGTGGTGCTCGGCGAGGCACTGGTCGACCTGCTCGACACCGAGCGCGACGGCGAGCCGGTCTACCGGCAGGCCGTCGGCGGTGGGCCGCTGAACGTGGCGGTCGCCGTCGCCCGGCTCGGCGGCGCGGTGCAGTTCGTCGGGTCGCTCGGCGACGACGTCCTGGCCGGGCGGATCCGTGACTTCCTGACCGGCGCGGGCGTCGGCCTGGCCGGGGCGGTCACCGTCGCCGCCCCGACCGCGCTGGCGGTGGCCACCTTCGCCGGCCCGGAGCCCGACTTCCGGTTCTACGGCGAGCCGCCCTCCTACGGCCTGCTCGGCCCCGACGACCTCGACGCCGACCTGGTGGCGGGAGCCGACGTCCTCTACTGCGGGTCGATCGTGCTGCTCCAGCCGGCGGCGCTGGCCGCCGCGCGCCGGGCCTGGGCGCTGGCGTCCGGGCTGCGGGTCTTCGACCCCAACGTCCGTCCCCGGCTGCTCGACGGGCCGACCGCGCTGGCCGGGCTGCGCGAGGTGGTGGCCGAGTTCGCCGCCGGCGCCCACCTGGTCAAGCTGAGCGCCGCCGACGCGAAGCTGCTCTACCCGGGCGAACCCGAGGAGGGCGTGGCGGCGTACCTGCGGGAACTCGGCGCGGGCACCGTGGTGGTCACCCTCGGCGCCGCCGGCGCGGTGGTCGCCGCCGCCGGCGCCGATCCGGTACGCGTACCCGCGCCGAAGGTCGCCGCGGTGGACGCCACCGGCGCGGGCGACTCGGTGATGGGCGCGCTCGTCGCGGAGTTGCTGGCCGGCGGCGAGCCCGCCGATCCGGCGGGCTGGCACGAGCGGGTGGCGTTCGCGCTGCGGGTCGCCGGCCTGGTCTGCGAGTCACCCGGCGGCGCGACCGCCATGCCCACCCGCGCGCAGGTCCACGCCCGCTTCACCCGCTAGGCCGGCGTGCGGGTCCGCAGGGCCCGGACGGACCAGTCGAGGGCCGGCGACAGGCTCCCGGGTGCCGGCCAGCCGTTGACCACGGAGAGCAGCCGCAGGTGACGCAAGGCGGTCGTCGTCAGGCGGTGCCGTCGAGTTCGGCGTAGCCGCGGCGGGCGGCGTGCAGGGCGGGACGGGCGCCGAAGGGCGCCTCGGCGGCGACGCGCTCCGGCGGGGCGCCGCCGGTGTGCCCGGCGCGGATGAGCCAGGCCAGCTCGACGAGCTGGGCGTGCTGCGCGCGCACGAACGCCGCATCGACCGGCTCGCCGTGCCCCGGCACGACCACCGTGGCCGGGGTGGTCGTCCGCAGCAGCTCCGCCACCGTGTCGGGCCACTGCAACGGGTACGACTCCTCGAAGGCCGGCGGGCCGCTCTGCTCCACCAGGTCCCCGGCGACCAGCACGTCGACGTCGGGCACGTGCACCACCAGGTCACCGGCGGTGTGCCCGCGACCGGGGTGGCGCAGCACCACCCGCCGGCCGCCCACGTCGAGCACGGTCTCGCCGTGCACGGTGTGCGTCGGCGCCAGCACCTCCGTGCCGGCCACCTCGGCGGCCAGCGCGGGGTGCGCGTCGCGCAGTTCCGCGTACGCCTCCCGGCGCAGCCGGTCCGGCTCGCGCATCGCCTCGGCGGCCAGCTCGTGGGCGTACACCGGGCGGGGCGGGTCGGCGGCGAGGGTCGCGTTGCCGAAGCAGTGGTCGAAGTGGTGGTGGGTGTTGACCAGCGTCCACGGATGGGGGGTGACCGCCCGGGCGGCGGCGGCCAGCTCGGCGGCCTGCCCGGCGGTGGAGAGCGTGTCGACCAGCAGGGCGGCCCCGTCGCCGACGACGAGCGTGACGTTGACGTGCAGCAGCGGCTCACGCAGCACGTGCACCCCGTCGGCGACCCGCGTGAAGCGGGCGGTCACGACGACCGCGCGGCGCGTTCCACGAAGCGCTGCCGGTCGACCAGCACCCGCTCCACCCGGCCCTCGGCGACCGTCTCGTCGCCGTCGCTGACGCTGACCTCGAAGTACAGCCGCCGCCCCTCGACCGCGGTCAGCCGGGCCTGCGCCACCACCGTGCGCCCCACCGGGGTGGCCGCCCGGTGGTCGAGCTCGACCCGGGTGCCGACGGTGGTCGACCCGCCGGGCATCCGGGCGGCGGTGGCCGCCACCGTGGCGGCCTCGGCGAGG
Source organism: Micromonospora reichwaldensis (assembly GCF_031845925.1). Taxonomy (NCBI): domain Bacteria; kingdom Bacillati; phylum Actinomycetota; class Actinomycetes; order Micromonosporales; family Micromonosporaceae; genus Micromonospora; species Micromonospora reichwaldensis. Next base: position 60,190 of record NZ_JAVRFL010000033.1, read on the forward strand.
GCGAGCACCCTGGGCGTGCCCAGGACGGGCACGTCTCCGGAGCCGACCGCCTGGGCGGTGTCGGTGTCGGCGACGGTCAACTCCACCCGGGCGGTGAGGCCCGGGGTCAGCGCGGGCTCCGGCTGCTCCTGCATGGCCAAAGCCTAGACGAGGCGGCGGCGGGCGGCGGGGCGTGCGCGTCGGTCGCCCCGACCGGCGCACACGTCGTCCCGTGGGCGGCGCGGGCACCGGCGCACCGGGCCGCCGGTCCCGCCGCGCCCGCCGTGCTGGTCTGCCGCGCCTGCCGGTCCCGCCGCGCCCGAAAGGTCGGCGTGGCCGGGTGGTCGGCGTGGGTCGATGCCGCCCGCGCCGCTAACCTTGACCGCGATGTCTGTCGCGACCGACCCCCAGCCCCCCGCCCGGACCGAGCCCTCCGCCGCACCCGACGGCGGGCGTCGTCGCGTGCTCGCGATGACACTCTGGGGGCTCGCCTTCGTCGCCGGCTGGCTCGGCATCGGCCTGCCGACCGACCCGGCGTACGCGTTCCTGTGGATCTGGGCGGGGACGATCGCCTGGAACAGCAGCCGGCCGTGGCGCAGCCACCTGCGCTTCGCGCGGGACTGGGTGCCGGTGGTGCTGCTGCTCGCCGTCTACAACCTGTCCCGGGGCTTCGCCGACAACGGCGCCACCCCGCACGCGTACGAGCTGATCGTCGCCGACCGGGTGATGTTCGGCTGGGCGACGGGCGGGCAGGTGCCGACGACCTGGCTCCAGGAGCACCTCTACCGGCCCGAGGTGCACTGGTGGGACGTCGCCGTCAGCTGGGTCTACTTCTCCCACTTCGTGGTGGCGCTGGCCGCCGCGGCGGTGCTCTGGCTGCGGGACCGGGGGCGGTGGGCGGCCTTCATGCGCCGCTGGGGCTTCCTCTGCGCCACCGGCCTGGTCACCTACTTCCTCTACCCGGCCGCCCCGCCCTGGTGGGCGGCGCAGAACGGGCTGCTGGAGGAGGTCGCCCGGATCTCCACGCGCGGCTGGAAGGCGTTCGGCATGCACGGCGCCGGCAACCTGCTCAACGCCGGGCAGATCGCCTCCAACCCGGTGGCCGCGATGCCCTCGCTGCACACCGCGTTCGCGCTCTTCGTGGTGCTGTTCTTCCTGCGGCAGACCCGCCGCCGCTGGTGGCCGCTGCTGCTGGCGTACCCGCTGGCGATGACGTTCACCCTGGTCTACTCGGGCGAGCACTACGTCATCGACGTGCTGGTCGGCTGGGCGTACGTCGGGATGGCCTTCCTCGTGGTCGGCCTGGCCGAGCGCTGGTGGGCGGCCCGCAAGGCCCGGCGGTCCCCGGCGGAGCCCGACCCCGACCCCGACGCTGTGGCCGACCCGCCGGCCGCCGCCGAGCCGCCGCCGGTCACGGCCACCCGCTGAACCACCCGCGTGCGGACGGGCGCGGTCAGCCCGCCCGGCGGGCGGCGCGCGAGCGGGCCGTCAGCTCCGCCGCCAGGGCCCACGCCTCGGCGACGTCCCGGTCCCGGGCGGCCGCGCCGGCGCCGCCGGCGGTGTCGGCGTGCACCGTCGCCAGCCGCAGCCGCCGCTGCGCCGGCCCCTGCACGACCCGCACGCTCTGGATCCGGGCGTACGGCACGAGCGCCAACTGCCGGGTGAGCAGGCCGGAGCGGACGGCGAAGACCCGGTCGTCGAGCCCGGCGCCGAGCACGCCCCGGCTCAGTGGGTTGAGCCAGCGGGCCCGCGTCGGCGGCGGGCTCAGCGGCAGCGCGGCCAGCCGCACCCCGGGCAGCACCTCGGTCACGATCGCCTCGCCGGTCGCCACGTCACCGACGGGGAGCAGCCGGTCCGGCCGGTTGCGCTCGTCGGCCTCGCCGGCCGAGTAGCCGGCCACCTCCAGACGTAGCCGCAGCCAGCCCTTGACCCGCCACAGCAGCGGCCAGGTCACCCCGACGGCCTGCACCCGGTCCAGCGGCACGGTCTGCGCGCGGGTCTCCAGCAGGCCGTTGCGGATCCGCAGCGTGCCCTCGTCCCGGGCGAGCCGGAAGTTCCAGTCGTCGAGCACCCGCCGCACCGGTTGCAGCAGCACGCCGGCCATGGCGGTGAGGGTGCTCGCCACCGCGACGAACGACCAGGAGTCCTCGGAGAGGAACTGCGCCACCACGAACGCGACGCCGAACGGGATCATGAACGCCTGCGGGGTCAGCAGCTGGCTGACCAGCAGGTCGTTGTTGGCCACGGCGTGCAGGGGCCGGCCGGGCGGTGGCGCCGGGGTCCCCGCCGGTCCCGCGGCCACCCCCGCCGGCGGCGCGCCCGGCTCGACCGCGATCCGTCCGGCGAGGGCGAGCAGCCGCTGGCGCAGCGCGGTCGCCTCGGCGACGCTCAGGTAGGCCAGCGGCGCCTCCGTCTTGCCCCCGCCCACCACCTCCAACCGCAGCTCGGCCAGGCCGGTGAGCTGGGCGAGCAGCGGGCGGACCACCTCGACGGCCTGGAGCCGCTCCAGCGGGATCGCCCGGGTGCGCCGCCAGAGGAGACCCTCGTGTACCCGCAGCTCGCGGCCCACCACGTGGTAGCCGGTGTAGTACCAACTCACCACGGCCAGCACGGTGGCGCCCAGGGCCAGCACCACCGCCATCAGCGCGAACCAGCCGAAGCCGACCCGCGACAGCGTCGACCACGACAGACCGGCGATCACCACGACGAGGGACTTGGCGCCGTGCAGGGCGGGACTGAGCGGGTGCAGCCGCTGCCGTGGCTCGGCGCCCTCGGGCGCGCCGGCGGACCAGACCGTCCCCGGGGGGACGCCCGGCTCCACCGGGGGCGGTCCGGCGTGGTCCGTGTCCCGGGCGGCCGGGTCGCTCACAGGCCCTCCGCCCGGTCCTCGCCCAGCGCGGTGAGCCGGTCGCGCAGCCGGGACGCCTCCGCCGGGCGCAGCCCGGGCACCCGGGCGTCGCTCGCCGCGGCGGCCGTGTACAACTGCACGGTGGCGAGCTCGAACGCGCGCTCCAGCGGCCCCGCGCTGACGTCGACGAACTGCATCCGCGAGTACGGCACGATGGAGAGCCGCCGCACCAGCAGCCCGTGCCGGACCAGCAGGTCGTCCTCCCGCTCCGCGTAGCCCCAGGCCCGTACGGCGCGGACGATCGTCACGCCCCGCAGGACGCCGAACAGCAGCACCACGCCGAGTGCCGCGCCGAGGAAGCCGCTGCCGCTGAACGCCCAGCCGACGCCCAGCCCGAGGGCGAGGACGACCAGCACCAGCGCCAGGCGGATCAGTTCCACCCAGATCAGGTCGGACGAGATCGGCTGCCAGCGGACGGTGTCCGGCCACGGCTCCAGGGGGCCCGCCGGCGGGAGGGGTGGCGCCGGCGGCGGGCCGGCGGACCCGTCACTGCTCACCGGGGACATCCGTTGTGCGCGCTCACCCTTCGAGCGTAGGCGATCCGGGCGCCGGTACGACCTCCCGGAGGAAGCCACGGGCGTCGAGGAAGCCGCCGAGGGTGGTGCGGTGCGTGGTGCACGCGAGCCAGGTCTTGCGCCGGTCGGTGTCGTGCAGCCGGGGATTGTTCCACCTCAGCGCCCAGTGGGCGGGGGCACGACAGCCGCGGGACGAGCAGACCAGCGGCTCGTCGGCGGGAAGGGGGCTGCTCATCCCGGCCAGTCTAGGGGCGGCGGCACCGGAAGTTTGAGCGCCGGGCGGCCACGGGGGGAGCCGCCCGGCGACGGGTGAATGGTACACGCGCCAGGCCCGTCCCTGTCCACCCGTGAGCGGCGATTCCGTACCGCGCGGCGGCGTGGCGGGCCCGCGACCCCGGCATCGGGGACGGGACGGCGAGAATCGGCTTCTCCCCACCTCGGCACTCAGCCGGGCATGCGAGTCTTGATACGCACCACGCCGCGCGACAACCGATCATGCTGTGGAGGACCGGTGGCCCAGCCGACCACGCCCGACGCCCCGACGCCGAACGGGACGGGCCCGGAGACACCCGAGCCGGTGACCACGCCGGCCGAGGACGCGACCCTGCTCGAGCGGGCGCTGTTCGAGATCAAACGGGTGATCGTCGGGCAGGACCGGATGGTGGAGCGGATGTTCGTCGCGCTGCTCGCGCGGGGCCACTGCCTGCTGGAGGGCGTGCCGGGCGTGGCGAAGACCCTCGCGGTGGAGACCCTCGCGAGGGTGGTCGGCGGTTCCTTCGCCCGGGTGCAGTTCACCCCCGACCTGGTGCCCGCCGACATCATGGGCACCCGCATCTACCGGCAGTCGAGCGAGAAGTTCGACGTCGAGCTGGGGCCGGTGTTCGTCAACTTCCTGCTCGCCGACGAGATCAACCGGGCGCCGGCCAAGGTGCAGTCGGCGCTGCTGGAGGTGATGAGCGAGCGGCAGGTCTCCATCGGCGGCGAGAGCCACCGGGTGCCCGACCCGTTCCTGGTGATGGCGACGCAGAACCCGATCGAGCAGGAGGGGGTCTACCCGCTGCCCGAGGCCCAGCGGGACCGCTTCCTCATGAAGATCGTCGTCGGCTACCCGACCGACGCCGAGGAGCGGGAGATCGTCTACCGGATGGGGGTCGCCCCGCCGCAGCCCGCGCCGGTCTTCACCACCCCCGACCTGATCGCCCTGCAACGCAAGGCGGACCAGGTCTTCGTGCACAACGCCCTGGTCGACTACGCGGTCCGGCTGGTGCTGGCCACCCGCGCCCCGGCGGAGCACGGGATGCCGGACGTCGCCCAGCTCATCCAATACGGCGCCAGCCCGCGCGCGTCGCTCGGCCTGGTCCGGGCCACCCGCGCGCTGGCGCTGCTGCGCGGCCGCGACTACGCCCTGCCACAGGACGTGCAGGACATCGCGCCGGACATCCTGCGCCACCGGCTCGTGCTCAGCTACGACGCGCTCGCCGACGACGTGCCCGCCGACCACGTGGTGCAGCGGGTGATGTCCACCATCCCGCTGCCCTCGGTCGCGCCCCGGCAGCAGGCCACCCCCGCACCCATGCCGACCTCCGCGCCGCCGGGCGCCGGTTGGCCCGGGCAGCGCCCGTGACCTCACCCGCCCGTCGGCCTGCCGACGTCCCCTCCGACCGCACCGAGGCCGTCCTGTCGCGGCTGCAACTGATGGTCACCCGCAAGCTCGACGGCCTGCTCCAGGGCGACTACGCCGGCCTGCTGCCCGGGCCGGGCAGCGAGGCGGGGGAGTCCCGGGAGTACCGCCCCGGCGACGACGTACGCCGGATGGACTGGCCGGTCACCGCCCGTACGACGATGCCGCACGTCCGGCGTACGGTGGCCGACCGGGAGCTGGAGACGTGGCTGGCGGTGGACCTCTCGGCGAGCCTCGACTTCGGCACCGGCCGGTGGCTCAAGCGCGACGTCGTGGTGGCCGCCGCGGCGGCGCTGGCCCACCTGACCGTCCGGGGCGGCAACCGGATCGGCGCGGTGATCGGCAGCGGCGGCGGCACGAGCGCGCCGGCCCGCCGGTGGCGCGCCGCGCCGCCGGTCGCCGGCCCGGACGTCTACACCCGGCTGCCCGCGCGCTCCGGCCGTAAGGAGGCCCACGCGCTGCTGCGGGCGATCGCCGGCACCGAGATCCGCCCCGGGCGCAGCGACCTGGGCACGCTTGTCGACATGCTCAACCGGCCGCCCCGGCGGCGCGGCGTGGCGGTGGTCATCTCCGACTTCCTCGCCCCGCCGGACCGGTGGGCCCGGCCGCTGCGTAAGCTGCGCGTCCGGCACGACGTGGTGGCGATCGAGGTGGTCGATCCCCGGGAGCTGGAGCTGCCCGACGTCGGGGTGCTGCCGGTGGTCGACCCGGAGACCGGCGAGCTGCACGAGGTGCAGACCGCCGACCCGCGGCTGCGCCACCGCTACGCCGAGGCGGCGGCCGCCCAGCGGGCGGAGATCTTCGCGGCGCTGCGCGGCGCCGGCGCGGCCCACCTGCGACTGCGTACGGACCGAGACTGGCTGCTCGACATGGTGCGTTTCGTCGCCGCGCAGCGGCACGCGCGCACCAGGGGGACGACACGATGATCCGCTTTCTGCAACCGTGGTGGCTGCTGGCCGTGCTGCCGGTGCTCGCCCTCGCCGCGCTCTACGTCTGGCGGCAGCTGCACCGCCGGGCGTACGCGATGCGGTTCACCAACGTGGACCTGCTGCGCACCCTGGCGCCGAAAGGGCTGGGCTGGCGCCGGCACGTGCCGGCGACGGCGTTCCTGCTCTGCCTGCTGGTGCTGGCGACCGCGCTGGCCCGGCCGTCGATCGACACCCGGGAGCCGCTGGAGCGGGCCACCGTGATGCTCGCCATCGACGTGTCGCTGTCGATGCAGGCCGACGACGTGGCGCCGAACCGGTTGGAGGCGGCCCAGGAGGCGGCCAAGCAGTTCGTCGGCGAGCTGCCCGAGAGCTACAACCTGGGGCTGGTCTCGTTCGCCAAGTCGGCGAACGTGCTGGTGCCACCGGGCAAGGACCGGGACGCGGTGACCAGCGCGATCGACGGGCTGGTGCTGGCCGAGGCGACGGCGACGGGCGAGGCGGTCTTCACCTGCCTGGAGGCGATCCGGTCGGTGCCGGCCGACGGCGCGGCGGGGATCCCGCCGGCCCGCATCGTGCTGCTCTCCGACGGGTACCGCACCTCGGGCCGGTCGGTGGAGGAGGCTGCCGCCGCCGCGCAGGCGGCGAACGTGCCGGTCTCCACCATCGCCTTCGGCACCGACTCCGGGCAGGTGGACATCGGCGGCCAGCTGCAACGGGTGCCGGTGGACCGGCTGGCCCTGGCCGACCTGGCCGAGGCCACCGAGGGCTACTTCTACGAGGCGGCGTCGGTGAGCGAGCTGAAGCAGGTCTACCAGGACATGGGCAGCTCGATCGGGTTCCGCACGGAACCCCGCGAGGTCACCCAGTGGTACGCGGGCGTGGCCCTGCTGCTGGCACTCTGCGCGGGGGCCCTCAACCTGCTGTGGTCCTCGCGGATGCTCTGACACGCGGGTGCGGGGTGACCGGCGGTCGGTGCCCGCCGTCGCCGGCGGCCGGTGCGCCCCGCGGTCGGTGCGCGGCGTCGCCGGTGGTCAGTGCGCGGCGCCGCCGGCGAGGACGAAGACGACGGCCACCCAGACGGCGGCGAGGGTGAAGCCCAGTGGGGCGACGTAGCGGCTCATGGACGGCTCCGGGCGGCGACTGGACGGTCCGCGCGTGCGGGGGCGGACCGCAGAGGGGTGGGTCGGGACGCGCACACGAAGTCGTGACCGGGCGGCTCCCGGCGCGGCGCGGCCGACCGGCGCGGGGCCGGTGACCGGGCGGGGCGGGGAGCGGAGCTGGGTCAGCTCACCTGCTGAGTCGTGGCTCAGCGGGGCTGACGTTCGGCCCGGCCACGACTGGGAGGATCGCTATCTCGCACAGCGATCACCTCCTGCGGTCGGCGGGGCCTGGAAGCGGACCGCGCGGCCCGCAAACGCGGATCATCGTACACCCGCCGGTCGCCGTCGCCGCACTCGGCCGAGCGGCCGGACGGACCTCGGCCGAGGGGGCCCGCCGCGTCGCCGGCGGGGGCGGGGCAGGGGCCGGTGCCGGGCGACGCCGCGCCGGTCCGGACGTGCACGCCGTTAGCGCTTACCTGCCGGTAACGCCTAGGCTCCGACCGACCGGGAGATCACTGAACTACAGGGGGAACCGTGGCCCGTACCGTCCTGGTGACCGGCGGCAACCGGGGGATCGGCCTGGCCATCGCGCAGGCCTTCGCGAAGCAGGGCGACCGGGTGGCGGTCACTTACCGCACTGGCGAGCCGCCCGAGGGGCTGTTCGGGGCCCGCTGCGACGTGACCGACTCCGCGTCGGTCGACGCCGCGTTCGCCGCAATCGAGGCCGAGCTGGGGCCGGTGGAGGTGCTCGTCGCCAACGCCGGGATCACCGACGACACGCTGCTGCTGCGCATGTCGGAGGAGCAGTTCACCCGCGTGCTGGACACCAACCTGACGGGCGCGTTCCGGTGCGCCAAGCGCGCCTCGGGCAAGATGCTGCGCGCGAAGTGGGGCCGCATGATCTTCATCTCGTCGGTGGTGGGCCTCTACGGCGGCCCCGGCCAGGTCAACTACGCGGCGAGCAAGGCCGGCCTGGTGGGCGTGGCCCGTTCGATCACCCGCGAGCTGGGCAGCCGCAACATCACGGCGAACGTGGTCGCGCCCGGCTACGTGGAGACCGACATGACCGCCGGCCTGCCCGAGGACCGCAGGACCGAGTACCGCAAGGCCATCCCCGCCAACCGGTTCGCCCAGCCGGACGAGATCGCGGGTGTGGTCACCTGGCTGGCCGGCGACGCCGCCGGCTACGTCTCCGGCGCCGTCATCCCGGTCGACGGCGGCCTCGGCATGGGCCACTGACAAGCGGTCACTGAGAACTACGGAGGAATCCCTGCATGTCCGGACTGCTCGCCGGTAAGCGGCTGCTGGTCACCGGCGTCATCACCGACGCCTCGATCGCCTTCTCGGTGGCGAAGCTCGCCCAGGAGAACGGGGCGCAGGTCGTGCTCACCGGCTACGGCCGGCTCTCCCTGGTGGAGCGGATCGCCAGGCGGCTGCCCCAGCCGGCCCCCATCATCGAGCTGGACGTGACCGACGCCGACCACCTCGCGGGGCTCGGCGACCGGGTGCGCGAGCACGTCGACGGCCTGGACGGGGTGGTGCACTCGATCGGCTTCGCTCCGCAGAGCTGCCTCGGCGGCGGCTTCCTCGACGCCCCCTGGGAGGACGTGGCGACCGCGCTGCACGTCTCCACGTACTCCTACAAGTCGCTGGCCATGGCGGCGCTGCCGCTGATGTCCGCCGGCGGCGCGGTGGTCGGCCTGACCTTCGACGCCACGAAGGCGTGGCCCGTCTACGACTGGATGGGCGTGGCCAAGGCCGGGCTGGAGTCCGCCTCCCGCTACCTGGCGCTGCACCTGGGCAAGCAGGGCATCCGCAGCAACCTGGTCGCCGCCGGGCCGCTGCGCACCATCGCCGCCAAGTCGATCCCCGGCTTCGACCAGTTCGAGGAGGCGTGGGCCGAGCGCGCGCCGCTGGGCTGGAGCCTCACCGACCAGGAGCCGGCCGCGCGGGCCTGCCTGGCGCTGCTCTCCGACTGGTTCCCGGCCACCACCGGCGAGATCGTGCACGTCGACGGCGGCTACCACGCCATCGGCGCCTGACGTGTAAGGAAGGGCCCCCTGCAATCGCATTCTGCATAGCAGGGGGCCCTTCCTAACACCCGGGACCAGGGGGCCGCGCCCGGCGGGGACGGCCACCGGGAAGAATGGGAGCCATGGCGTACGACGCGGTGGTCCTGGTGTCCTTCGGCGGACCGGAACGGCCCGAGGACGTGATGCCGTTCCTGCAGAACGTGACCCGGGGGCGGGGCGTGCCGCCGGAGCGGCTTGCGGAGGTCGCCGAGCACTACCAGCACTTCGGTGGCGTCTCGCCGATCAACGAGCAGTGCCGGGAGCTGCTCGCGGCGGTCCGGGAGGACTTCGCCGCCAACGGCGTCGACCTGCCGGTCTACTGGGGCAACCGGAACTGGGACCCGATGCTCGCCGACACCGTGGCGCAGATGCGCGACGACGGCGTCACCCACGCCCTGGCGTTCGTGACCAGCGCCTTCGGCGGCTACTCCTCCTGCCGGCAGTACCAGGAGGACATCGCCGCCGCCCGTGCGGCGGTCGGGCCCGACGCCCCGCTGATCGACAAGCTCCGCCAGTTCTGGGACCACCCCGGCTTCGTCGAGCCGCACGCCGACGCGGTGCGGGCGGCGCTCCGCCGCCTCGACCCGGCGAAGCGGGACGGCACCCGGCTGGTGTTCACCGCGCACTCGGTCCCGAACTCGATGGCCGCGAACGCCGGCCCGCACGGCGGCCGGTACGAGGCGCAGCTCGCCGAGGTCGCCCGGCTGGTCCACGCCGCGGCCGCCCCGGACCTGCCCTGGGACCTGGTCTGGCAGAGCCGCTCCGGCCCGCCGCAGGTGCCGTGGCTGGAGCCGGACGTCAACGACCACCTGCGTACGCTGGCCGAGGCCGGCACCACCGGCGTGGTGGTCAGCCCGATCGGGTTCGTCTCCGATCACCTGGAGGTGGTGTGGGACCTGGACACCGAGGCGCGGGAGACGGCCCGGCAGCTCGGGCTGGACTTCGTCCGGGCCGCCACCCCCGGCACCGACCCCCGGTTCGTGGCGATGGTCCGCGAGCTGGTCCGCGAGCGTACCGACCCGGACGGGACCGGCCTGCGCCGCCGCCTCGGCGAGCTGCCCATGTGGGACATCTGCCCCACGGTCTGCTGCGTCCCGGCGCGCCGCCCGACCACCGCCCCCGGGCACGGGTGACCCGACGACGGCGAGCGCCAGCTGCGCCACACAGCCCGGGATCTCCCTCCGGTCGAAGCCGCTGACCGCCGCTGCCGCCGTCTCCGCTACTGTCGACGTCCATCGATGGGCGCGTCGCCGCTATCGTTCCGGACGTGGCGGAGGAGCGGCGTACCCTGGCGGCCGGTCGATACGTCCTGCGGACCGAGCCGGTCGGCAGCGGCGGCATGGGGGTGGTGTGGCGGGCTGCGGACACCCTGCTGGACCGCGAGGTGGCCGTGAAGGAGTTGCGGCTGCCCGAGGGCCTGAACGAGTCCGAACGCCTGGCGCTCCGGGAGCGGGCGATCATCGAGGCGCGGGCGGCCGGGCGGCTGAACCACCCCGGCATCGTGACCATCCACGACGTCCTGCTCGAGGACGGCCGCCCCTGGATCGTGATGGGCCTGGTCGAAGGCCCCTCTCTGCACGCCGTGGTGTGCGAGGACGGGCCACTGGGTCCACGGCGGACCGCAGAGATCGGCGCGGGTCTGCTCGCGGCCCTGAGGGTCGCCCACGACGCCGGCATCCTGCATCGTGACATCAAGCCGCAGAACGTCCTGTTGGACCGGGACGGTCGCGCCGTGATCACGGACTTCGGGATCGCCGCGGTCGTCGGCGCCACCCGGGGGCTCACCGGGACCGGCTCGGTGATGGGCACGCTGGGCTACGTACCGCCGGAGCGGCTGACCGGCCGGGGCGCCGAGCCGGCGTCGGATCTGTGGTCACTCGGCGCAACGCTGTACTTCGCCGTCGAGGGCCGGCCCGCCTACGACATGGACGATCCGGCGGAACTGATCGCTGCCGTGCTGAGCCGTGACCCCGCGCCGGCTGAACGTGCGGGTCCGCTGAACCCGACGCTGCTCGGCCTGATGGCGCGCCGCCCGGACGAACGTCCGTCTGCCGAGCTGGCCGCGGAGCGCCTGGGGGAGGTGGCGCGCGGTGTGCCCGACCTCGGGGTGGAGCTGCACGCCGCCGGCGCCACGGCCGACAACCGGCCGACGATCCGTGCGACCCCGCGGATCGCGAGGCTGAGCGGGTCGTTGCCGGCTGCGAGGAGTGGTGCGCGCGCCCGCCGGGTGTCGCGCGCGCGGATCGCCGGGATGAGCGGCATCGCCGTGCTCCTGTCAGCCGCCCTGTTGTCGGCGGGCTACGCGCTCGCGCTGGCCCGGGTGGGCGACGGGGAGGCCGCCGGGGGCGGGGCGAGCGGCAGCCCGTCGGTCACGGTGCCCCCGTCGTCCGGGTCGCCGTCGGCCAGAGAATTCACGGCGTCGCCGAACGCGTGCCTGTACCTGACCGATCACCCCCAGGTGGTCGCGCGGCTGGTCCCCAAGGCGAAGTTGTGGGCGATGCACAAGTCCACGAACAGTTGTTCCTGGGAGCCCACCCAGAAACCCGACGGGGAGATCACCCGGCTCAGCGTGGAGGACCCCCTGCTTCCCGCGAACCTGGGGGACTGCCCCACGCAGGGCGAGCGGCTTCCCGGCCTCGGTGACGAGGGCTATGTCTCGGAGGAGACGGACCTTGACGCGTACGGCTGGCACGAACGCGACGTGCGGGTCTACTTCCGCGTCAGCAACCTCGGGGTGTGCGTGAAGTACCGGACGGCCTCCCGCGCTTCGATGCCGCCCTCCGCCAAGGCCGAGGTGACCGAGTTCGCGCGCGTGCTGGACCGGTGGGCGGCACAGGCCCTCGACGATCGCGGCAACTGAGTGCCGGCGGCGTCAGGGGCGCGACTGACTGCGGGCGACGTCAGGGGCGCAGCGGGGCGTTGCAGGCGGCCACCAGCGCCTGCCGGCAGGCGGTGGTCAGCGGGCGCAGCGCGGCGTCGCGCTGCTGGGCCTCGTAGTTGTTGATCGCGCCGCCCGGCGCCGCGTGCCCGGCCAGCGCGAGCACCCGGTCGAGCACGGCGGCCCGGGCGAAGAGCCGCCGGGCCCGCGGGTCGAACCCGGGCGGCAGGTCGGTGGCGCCGTCCGGTCGGCGCAGCGCCTCCAGCGCCCCGGCCAGCTCGGGTCGCCACTGCGCGACGTCCAGCCGGGTCAGCGCGGCGGTCGTGTCGGCCAGGGCCACCGCCAGCTCCGCCTCGGCCTCGGCCGCGCCGGGCAACGCGAGGGAGGCGGCCGGGGCGTCGGCCGGCAGCGGGTAGACCCGCCAGAGGACCGTCTCGAAGGTGTCGCCGGAGCCGGACGTGTGCGTGCGCACGTGCGGGATGAGCCCGAGGCCCCCGGCGACGACCGCCTCGCCGGCGACCAGCGCCGCGCCGGCGAAGTCGCCCGGCCCGGGCAGCCCGCGCGGGTCGCCGGGCGCGGGCAGCACGAGCCGGATCTCGTCGGGCGAGAGCTTCGCGAGGGTGGGTAGCGCCTGGGGCAGGGGAACGTCGGTCCAGGTGCCGGGCGCGTCGGCGACCAGGTGCTCCTCGTCGCCGGCGATGGCGTCGGCGAGCTCGTCGAAGGGCACCAGCCCGGCGCGCCACGCGCGCACCCAGGCCACGAACCGGCTGGACCGGCGCGGTGTGAGAGTGGCCGCGCCCGCTGCGGGGGTGGACATGCCGAAAGGGTACGTGGTCACCGCCGCCCCTGTCTCGACTGCCGCTCCGACTGTCCGCCGCCCCGCTGATCATGCGTCCCCCGTCCCGTCGATCATGGAGTTGTGGTGGGTGGATCGTCGACCTCTGCCCCTTTCGTGGGGCACCACAACTGCATGATCGCCGCGGCGGGGGCGGCGGGGGCGGCGGCGTGTCGGGTGCGGGGGGCGGGGTGGGAGGTTAGCTTGATCGGCATGGGGCGGTACGCGGACGATGTGCTGGCGGGGGACTGGCGGCGACGGAAGGTCACGCCCGAGGTGGACGCCGAACCGGACCTCGTGGTCGAGGACGCCGACTCCGGCTTCTGCGGGGCGGTGGTCGGCTTCGAGGCCGGCGCGGTGGTGCTGGAGGACCGGCACGGACGCCGGCGCAACTTCCCGCTGCTGCCGGCGGCGTTCCTGCTCGACGGGCGGCCGGTGACGCTGCGCCGGCCGACCCGCGCCCCGGTGCCGGCCGCCCGCCGCCGCACCGCCTCCGGCTCGATCGCCGTCAACGGCGTACGCGCCCAGGTCGCCAGGGCCAGCCGGATCTGGGTGGAGGGCATCCACGACGCCGCCCTGGTCGAGCGGATCTGGGGTGACGACCTGCGCGTCGAGGGCGTGGTGGTGGAGCCGCTGGACGGCATCGACGCGCTCGACGCCGAGGTGCGCGACTTCGCCCCGGGCCCCGGCCGGCGCCTCGGCGTGCTCGTCGACCACCTGGTCGCCGGCTCCAAGGAGAGCCGGATCGTCGCGAAGGTGACCTCCCCGCACGTGCTGGTCACCGGGCACCCGTACGTCGACGTGTGGCAGGCGGTCAAGCCGGCGGCGCTGGGCATCCGGGCGTGGCCGGTGGTGCCGCCGGGACGCCCGTGGAAGGAGGGCGTCTGCGCCGCGCTCGGGGTCGCCGAGCCGGCGGACATGTGGCGGCACATCCTGTCCCGGGTCGACAGCTTCGCCGACGTGGAGACCCCGCTGATCAACGCGATGGAACGCCTGATCGACTTCGTCACCGAGCCGGCCTGAGGCCGGTCGCCGACGGGCCGGGCCCGTCGGCGACCGTCGACCCTCAGGGCTCCTGGTCGGGGGTGCGGGTGAAGACGAAGGTGGCGATGTCGAGCGCCACCGCCCGCCCCGACCCGTCGCGCAGCACCGACAGGATCTCGCCGTTCTCCGGGCCGGAACGACCCCGCCAGCGGTCCGGCCCCTCCGGGACGAACACGCTGACCCGCTCGCCGCGCACGTAGCCGACCATCTCGCCCCTGGCCGCGTCCCAGGTGAGGTCGAGCGACGCCCCCATCCACCACCACCGACCGGTGACCTCGTCGACCTCGGCGGGCGGGGGCGCGGCGGCGGGCCGCCAGGGCTGCGGGAACGCGGGCTCGGCGTCCAGGACGGTGGTGAGGATCCGTAGCGCGAGGCCGCCGATCCCGCCGGTGCGGAAGCCGTACGAGTTGGCGAAGCCGACCACGCCGGTGCGCGACGGGCGGTGCACCGCCAGGGCGGCCACGTAGCCGGGCATCGAGCCGCCGTGCCCGACGTACACCCGCTCGCCCTGCCGGTAGAGCTCCAGCCCGAGGCCGTGCCCACCGGTCCACGAGTCGACGTCGCTGATCGACACGGGGACGCACATCTCGGCCAGCGTCTCCGCCGCCAGCACCTGCGGCGCGGGGTCGGCCAGGAAGGCCGCCCACCGGGCCAGGTCCTCGGCGGTGGACCAGAGCTGCCCGGCCGGGGCCATCGCCCCGGTGTCGGTACGCGGCTCCTCCCGCAGCGTGTCGTGCCAGGGGTGCACCACGTAGCCGCGGGCGAACGGCTCGGTGGCCGCGTACGTGGTGCGGCGCATGCCGAGCGGCTCCAGCACGCGCTGGCGCAGCAGGTCGGCCCAGGGGGTGCCGGTGATCCGCTCCAGCACGCCGCCGAGCAGCCCGTACGCCAGGTTGGAGTAGTGGTAGACCCGGTGCGGGGGATAGGCGATCTTCTCGGCGCTCACCCCGGCCAGCAGGGTCGCCAGGTCCCCGACTTCGGCGCGCTCCCACCACTGCCCGTCCGGCTCCCGGCGCAGGCCGCTGGCGTGGCCGAGCAGCTGCCGCAGGGTGAGCGTGCCCACACCGGTGCCGGGCAGGTGCTTCTCCAGCGGGTCGTCCAGGGCCAGCCGGCCGGCGTCGCGTTCCTGCATGACCAGGGTCGCGGTCATGGTCTTGCTGATCGACCCGAGGCGGTACTGGAGGCCGGCGTCGGGGCGCGGGTGCTCGCCGGCGGTGGCGAGGTGGGTCAGCGCGCCGTCCCGCACCACGCCGATCAGCAGCGACGGCGTACGGCCGGCGGACTGCGCCCCGGCGACGAGGGCATCGACCTGGCGGGTGGTCTCGGGCAACAGGGACACGGGCTCTCCTCGGGGGATTCCGGTGCCGTCGGGGTGGGCCGCCGGCGTGCCGCCGAGCTTACTGATCTTCGCGGGTGGGCTCCACGTGCTTTGACGTGTCACGATCGGGGGGTGGACGCCGTGTTCTGGATCGTGCTGGGTGTCGTTCTGGCGGTCGCTGAGATCTTCACGACGACACTGTTTCTGATCATGTTCGCGGTCGGGGCCCTGGCCGCCGCGGGAGCGGCGGCGCTCGGCGCCCCGGTCGAGGTGCAGGCGATCGTCTTCGCCGCCGTGTCGGCGCTGACGGTGCTGGGTGTGCGGCCGACGCTGCGCAGGCACCGCCGCTCGGCGCTGGAGAGCGGCGAGCAGCCGTTCGGCGTGGAGGCGATCGAGGGCAGCACGGCGCTCGTGCTGGAGCAGGTCGACGCCGGGCAGGGCATGGTGAAGATCGACGGCGAGCTGTGGCAGGCCCGCTCCTACGACGCGAGCCAGCACTTCGCCCCGGGGGACCGGGTGCAGGTGATCCAGGTGCGGGGTGCGACCGCCCTGGTGTGGCGGGACGACGTTTCTCCTTCCGGGGAGCTACCCGAAGCGAAAAGGTGAGTACATGGAACTTGTGATCCCGGTCCTACTGATGGCAATCGCTCTGATCGGGGTGATCACCCTGGCCAAGGCGGTGCGGATCGTGCCGCAGCAGCGCCAGGACGTCGTGGAGCGGCTCGGCAAGTACAAGCGCACCCTCAACCCGGGGCTGAACATCCTGGTCCCGTTCGTCGACGCGGTGCGTACCAAGGTCGACATGCGGGAGCAGGTGGTCAGCTTCCCGCCGCAGCCGGTGATCACCTCCGACAACCTGGTCGTCTCGATCGACACGGTCCTCTACTTCAAGGTCGTCGACTCGGTCCGGGCCACGTACGAGATCTCGAACTTCCTCCAGGCCATCGAGCAGCTCACCGTCACCACGCTGCGTAACGTGATCGGCTCGCTGGACCTGGAGCGGGCGCTGACCAGCCGCGACCAGATCAACCGGCACCTGTCGGGCGTGCTGGACGAGACCACCGGCCGGTGGGGCATCAAGGTCACCCGGGTGGAGCTCAAGGCGATCGAGCCGCCGGCGAGCATCCGCGACTCGATGGAGAAGCAGATGCGCGCCGAGCGGGACCGCCGGGCCGCGATCCTGAACGCCGAGGGGCACAAGCAGTCGCAGATCCTCACGGCCGAGGGTGAGAAGCAGTCCGCGGTGCTGCGCGCCGACGGTGACCGGCAGGCCCGCATCCTCCAGGCCGAGGGTCAGGCGAAGGCGATCAAGACGGTGTTCGACGCGATCCACCAGGCGAACCCGAGCCAGAAGGTGCTCGCCTACCAGTACCTCCAGGCCCTGCCGCAGATCGCCAACGGCACCGCGAACAAGGTCTGGATCGTGCCGGCCGAGCTGACCAAGGCGCTGGAGGGCATGGGCGGCGCGCTGGGCGGGCTGAGCCGGATGGTCGGCGACGAGCCGGCGCCGGAGGCGGCCGGTAGCGCGAGCGAGGTGGAGCGCGAGGCGGCCGAGGCCGCGCAGGCCGCGGCGGCCGCCGCGCAGCAGATCCACGACGAGGTACGCGTCGCCGAGGCGCAGGCCACCGGAGGCAGGCCGCAGGGTCTGCCGGCACCGGAGCCGGTCTCCCCGACGAGCCTGCTGAACGACCCGGCCGACCAGCGCCAACGGGGCTGACCGGCTCCGGGCGGGATCGCCCGGAAATGCGAGAACCACTCATGGGGCGCTCCGTCGCCTGTCACCATCGGTCCTAGGACGGGCGGTGAGCAGGCATCGGGGCGCCCCGGCGCGTCCCGCACCGCTCGTCGGACGAGCGAGGTGACGCATGAAGGATCCGGCGAAGCGGGTACGGTCCTCGGCCCCGGTGCCCGGTGCGCACGATCCCACCGGGCCGCTCGGCAGCCGGCGTACCGGCGGGGGGTTCGGGGTGCTGCCCTTCGTCGAGCCGACGCCGGTCGGGCCGGCCACGAACGCCACCTGGGCCTGGTCGCTGCGCCGGCTCGCCCGGGGCGCGGTGTGGCTGCTCCCCGCGTACGCCATCCTCTACGCCGTCGTGGCGATGGCCAGCGACGGTGGGGTGGGCAACGACCCCTACCCGGCCGACGGCCGGCCGCTCTACCTGGTGGGCTGGGTGGCGGCGGTGTGGCTCGGGCTGCTCGCCCTGCTGGCGCTGACCGGGCTGCTGGCGGCGGCCCGCAGCCGCCGGTCGGCCGTCGCCGGCCTGCTCGTCTCCATCGCCGGCACGGTGCTCATGCTCCCCTTCGCGGGGCTGGCGGAGCAGACCCCCGTCTTCGGCACCACCGCGCGCATGCTCGTGCTCGTCGGCGCCACCTGCTACAGCCTGGGCTGGCTGCTGACGGGCTGGTCGGTGGCCCGGTCCGGCACGTTCAGCATCGGTGACGGCGTCATGCTGATGATCGCCGCCCCGCTGCTGGGCGTCGGCGGCGCGCTGATCGGCTCGTTGCAGACCTTCGGCGCGATCTTCGTGCTGGTCGCCGGCATCGGCATCGGCTACCGCTCCGGCCGCCTGGTGCCCCGCGACATCGCGCGCGACGCCGCCAGCGCGAGCCTCGCCACCGCCGCCGCCCCGGCCACTCCCGGCCCGAACGGACCCCTGCCCACCTGACCCGTCGCACCGGCCCCGGCGGTCGCCGTGACCGGACGGGCGTCGCCGGATCCGGGCGGGCGCCACCGGAAGTCGGGCGGTCATCGCCGGGGCGGGTGGTGGCCACGGGGTTCGCGGTGGCCGAGGGGGCGCTGGGATGGGAAATCGCTGGTCACGGGCGGTGAAATTGCTGACAACCGGGCCGCGGGGGTGGTCGGTTGGCCCGTTACGTGGCAATCCTGGGGACCATGGCCCCACCCCGCCCGCCGCTGTCGCGGCTGTTCACCGTGCTGCTCGCCGGCGTGCTCGCCGGCCTCGTCCTGGCGGTCGCCGCGCTGCCGGGAAACCTGCTGCTCGGGTTCGCCGCCAAGGCCGCGGTCGGGTCGTACGCGGGGCTGCCCGAGGCCCTGCGCACCCCGGCCACGCCGCAACGGTCCTACCTCTACGCCAACGACGGCAAAACGCTGATCACCACGTTCTACGACGTCAACCGCACCGACGTGCCGCTCGACGAGATCGCACCGGTGATGCGGCAGGCGATCGTGGCGGCCGAGGACCGGCGTTTCTACGACCACGGCGGCGCCGACCTGCGCGGGCTGCTGCGGGCCGTGGTGTCGAACGTCTCCGGCGGCGGCCAGCAGGGCGGCTCCACGCTGACCATGCAGTACGTCCGCAACGTGCTCAAGACCGACCCCGGCCGCACCGCCGAGGAGCGCGCCGCGGCCACCGAGCAGACCGTCGGGCGCAAGATCCAGGAGATCCGGTACGCCTCGGCGCTGGAGCAGCGCCTGAGCAAGGACGAGATCCTCAACCGCTACCTGAACATCGCGTACTTCGGCTCCGGGGCGTACGGCATCGCGGCGGCCAGCCAGCGCTACTTCGCCAAGTCCCCGGCGGAGCTGACCCTCGGCGAGGCGGCCCTGCTCGCCGGCCTGGTGCAGTCGCCGGAGGCTTACAGCCCGATCGACGGCGACGCGGACGCCGCGCTGGAGCGGCGCGGCTACGTGCTGGACTCGATGGTCGCCACCGGCGCGATCAGCGCCGAGGAGGCCGCGCGGGCCAGGACCGAGAAGCTGACGCTGCGCCCCACGGCCCAGCCCAACGGCTGCACCGCCGTGGCCGAGGGCCACGACGACTGGGGCTTCTTCTGCGACTACCTGCGGCAGTGGTGGCTCGCGCAGCCGGAGTTCGGCGCGACCGTCGAGGAGCGCGAGCAGGCCCTGCGCCGCGGCGGCTACACCGTGGTGACCTCGCTGGACCCGAAGATCCAGGCCACCGCGCAGAAGCAGGCGACCAGCGTCTACTCCTACGACAACAAGCGCGCCCTGCCGATCGCCGCCGTCGAACCGGGCACCGGCCGGGTGCTGGCGATGGCGGTCAACCGGCACTACAGCCTCGACGCGAACCCGGACGGGCAGGCCAACCGCCCCAACACCGTCAACCCGCTGATCTCCGGCGGCGACAGCGTGGCCGGCTACCAGGCCGGCTCGACGTTCAAGCTCTTCACCATGCTCGCCGCGCTGGAGGCCGGCAAGCCGCTGTCCACCGGCTTCGACGCGCCCAGCCGGCTGCCCACCCGGTACGCCGCCGAGGGCGAGGGGAGCTGCGACGGCCGGTGGTGCCCGGCGAACGCCAACCCGGAGTGGATGGACGGCTACCGGATGATGTGGGACGGCTTCGGCCGCTCGGTGAACACGTACTTCGTCTGGCTGGCCGAGCAGGTCGGGCAGGAGAAGGTGGTCGAGATGGCGAAGCGCCTCGGCATCACCTTCCGGGCCGACGCCGACGCCACGTTCGCCGAGAACGACGCTGCCGACTGGGGCTCGTTCACCCTGGGCGTCACCGCCACCACCCCGCTCGACCTGGCGAACGCGTACGCCACGGTGGCCGCCGAGGGCACGTACTGCGCGCCGCTGCCGGTGGTCTCGGTGACCGCCGCCGACGGCGAGAAGGTGCCGGTCGGCGACCCGTCCTGCCGCCGGGTGCTCGACGCCGACGTGGCCCGGGCCGCCACCGACGCGGCGCGCTGCCCGGTCGGCCAGCAGTCCACGCTCGCGCAGTGCAACGGGGGCACGGCCACCTCGGTGAACCGGATCCTGGACGGCCGGCCGGTGGCCGGCAAGACCGGCAGCTCGGAGAAGAACGCCACCGAGACCTTCGTCGGCTTCACCCCGCAGGTGGCGGTCGCGGGCATCGCCGCCAACCCGGACGACCCGACCGACTCCGTGGGCGCCGCCGTGCAGGCGCGGGTGATCGACGCGGTCGCCCGGGTCATCGGCACCGCCGTCGACGGTGAACCGGAGAAGAAGTTCGCCGCCCCCAGCCGCGAGCTGGTCGGCGACCCGCGCCGGCCGGCGGAGCGTCCGCCGGTCGAACAGCGCCGCCCGTCCGAGGAGCGGCGGCCGTCGCCCCAGGACGATCGGCGCCTGTCCGACCTGCGCCGCTGGCTCCAGGGCCGCGGCTGACCGGCTGTCCCGCCGCTGGTCTGTGCTGACCGGCTGGCTCGTGCTGACCGCCGATCCGCACTCTGGTGCGCTCGTCGGCTGCCGTCCTTCCCCGACAGGGCGCCTGGCGCGCCCTGTCGAGCTGCCCCACCCATAGGACCGCCCGGCGGACAGATCCGGGCTGGACGGGCCCGGTGGTCTAAACGGGGCGCTGGTCTGGACGGGCTCGGTGGTCTGGACGGGGCGCTGGTTGGACGGGCTTGGTGGTCTGGACGGGCTTGGTGGTCTGGACGGGGCTTGGTGGTCTGGACGGGCTTGGTGGGCTGGACGGGCCGGGTGGGGCTGGACGGGCCGGGTGGGCCGGGTCTCTGCGGGCTGCCCCATCTGTGCGGGCAGCTCGACAGGGCACGACCGGGGATACGCGCCCCCGGGCTGCCCGCCGCCGCCCTACTGCGCCAGCAGGGACGCCGGCCCCGGCCCCGGCCCCGGCCCCGGCCCCGATGTCGATGTCGGGCGGTCGGCCGTCGGGACCGGAGGTCAGCGGGAGCGGGCGAGAGCGGCCCGGACCACCTGGTCGAGGGCGACGCCGACGTCGACCGGGTCGCCGTCCGCGTCGACCACGGTGAACGAGCCGAACTCCGGCAGCCCCCGGTAGCCGGCGTCCAGGGACCGCAGGTGGGCCACCTCCTCGGTGTCGATGCCCCGGGCCAGCACCCGCTGTTGCGCCCGTTCGGGCGAGACCGCCAGGAAGCAGACCAGATCCGGTCGCGGGAAGATCGCGTACGCCAGTCGGGCCAGTCGCCCGCCCCGGTCGCCGCGGGCCCGCATCACCACGTACTGGCACCAGGACCAGCGGTCCATGACCGCCGCCCGGCCGGTCAGCCGTCCGGCCAGCACCGCCCGGGCGATGGCAAGCCAGCGTACGGTCGCCTCGATGGTCACGTAGCCGGTGCGGCCGAACAGGTGCGGCCCGTCGCGGCGGCCCAGCGCCTGCGCGAGCCGGTTCCAGAGGGGCCGGCCGCCGGCGTTCTCGAAGTAGCTGGCCGGCACCCCGACCGCCCTCAGCCGGTCGGCCAGCGCCTTGGCCTGCGTGGTCTTCCCGGCCCCGTCGACGCCGATCAGAGCAATGATCATCGGACGGCGCATGAGCGGCACGGTAGCCGCCCCGGACAAGCCCCAGGAAAAATCTTGAGCAGGTGGTGCCGGGCTGTCGGATCCGGCGGGGCCGTTCCGACCACCTGGCGGAAGCGCCCACGAGGGGGCGTCAGGGGTCAGGAGGAGCAGCGCCATGCGGAAGATCATCTACGGGGTGCACCAGTCGCTCGACGGGTTCATCGAGGGGCCGAACGGCGAGTTCGACTGGCCGGAGATGGGTCCGGAGCTGTCCGCGTTCTCGCTGGAGCAGTGCGACCGGGCCGGCGCGCTCGTCTACGGCCGCCGGGTCTGGGAGTTCATGGCCGCCTACTGGCCGCAGGCGGAGTCGATCTCCGACCATCCGCACGACCTGGCGTTCGTGCCGATCTGGCGGCGGACGCCGAAGGTGGTGCTCTCGCGCACGCTCGCCGAGGCCGATCACGGCGCCCGGGTGGTCGGTGGCGGGGACCTCGCCAGGGAGGTGACCGTGCTCAAGGAGCAGCCGGGCGGTGACCTGCTGCTCAACGGTGGCGCCGAGGCCGCCGCCGCGCTGACCGACCTCGGCCTGATCGACGAGTACCAGATCTTCGTGCACCCGGTGGTGCTGGGCGGCGGCAAGCCGGTCTTCGCCGCGACCGAGCGGATGAAGTTCCGCCTGGCGGAGTCAAGGATCTTCGACGGCAGGTCGGTGCTGCTGCGGTACCACCGGGCCGGCTGACGCCCGGCCGTCCCGGTCAGCCCCGCCCGCGTCCCGGGCGGAGGGTGGCGACCGCCGTGGGCAGGCCCCGCCGGATGATGCCCGCCCAGTCGGTGTCGCCGCGCAGCACGGCCGCGGCGGTGTTGCGGGCCTGCTCGGCGGTGAAGTGCGGCGGCAGCATCAGCTCGGCCGGGTCGACCAACGCGTTGACGACCACGGGCCGGTCCGCGCCCAGCGCCCGCTCCCAGACGCCCGGCACCTGCTCCGGCGCGTCGACCAGCTCGCCGTGCAGGCCCAGCACCTCCGCCCACCGGTGGTAGCCGATGTCGGGCAGCTGCTGGCTGTCCGGGAACATCGGCGTGCCCTCGCTGGAGCGCTGCTCCCAGCTGACGAAGGCCAGGTCCCGGTTGTTGAGCACGAGCACCACGAAGCGGGGGTCCGACCAGCTCCGCCAGTACTTGGCCACCGTGATCAGCTCGTTGACCCCGTTCATCTGCATCGCGCCGTCGCCGATCAGGGCCACCAGCGGACGGTCCGGGTGGGCGAACTTGGCGGCCAGCGCGTACGGCATCGCGCCGCCCATCGAGAGCAGGGTGCCGGAGAGGCTGGCCAGCATGCCGGGGCGGACCTGGAGGTGCCGGGCGTACCAGGCGGTCGTGGTGCCGCAGTCGACCGAGATCATCACGTCGTCGGGGAGCCGGTCGCTGAGGGTGGCGAAGAGCAGTTGCGGGTTGACCGGGTCGGCGGCCTGCCCGGCCAGTTCCCGCTGCGTACGGCGCCAGGCGGTGGTGGCCTTGCCGATCGTCGCGCGCCAGCGGGTCGGTCCCGGGCCGGGGCCGAGCTCGCGCAGCAGGGCCCGCAGGGTGGGGGCGGCGTCCCCGGTCAGGTTCACCTCGGTCGGGTACCGCAGCCCCAGCTGGGTGCCGTCCCGGTCGATCTGCACCGCCCGGGCCTGCCCCTGCGGCGGGTAGAACTCCGAGTACGGCATGTTGCTGCCCACGATCAGCAGCCGGTCGCACTCGTTCATCAGCTGCCAGCTGGGCCGGGTGCCGAGCAGGCCGATCGCGCCGGTCACCCAGGGCTCCCGGTGGTCGACCGCGGCGAACCCGAGCAGCGCCGCCGCCACCCCCGCGCCGAGCCGGTCGGCTACCGCGCGGACCTCGTCCACCGCGCCCAGCGCGCCCTGCCCCACCAGCATGGCGACCCGCTCGCCGCCGCCCAGCACCTCGGCGGCCCGGCGCAGGTCCGCCTCCGGCGGCACGGTCGGGCCACTGCTGGGTACGTCGCTGGTGCGGTAGTAGCCGTGCGCGTGCGGCGGCTCCGGCACGGCCGGCGCGTCCTGGATGTCCGACGGCAGCACCAGGGCGGTGACCGTACGCCGGGCCAGCGCCGTGCGGCAGGCCCGGTCGACCAGGTGGCGGACCTGGCTGGGGTGGTCGAGCTGGGCCAGGAAGGCGGCGGCGACGTCCTTGTAGAGGGCGAGCAGGTCCACCTCCTGGTAGTAGCCGCCGCCCTCGGCGGTGAGCGCGGTGTGGCCGACCAGGGCGACCACCGGCTGGTGGTCCAGCTTGGCGTCGTACAGGCCGTTGAGCAGGTGGATCGCGCCGGGGCCGCTGGTCACCAGCGCGCAACCGAGCGGCCCGCCGCCGTACTTGACGTGCGCCGACGCCGCGAAGCCGGCGGTCTCCTCGTGGCGGACCTGGACGAACTGCGCCCGGTCCCGGGTGCGTTGCAGCGCCGAGGTCAGGCCGTTGATGCCGTCTCCGGGATAGCCGAAGTAGCGGCGGACGCCCCAGCCGGCCAACCGGTGCACGATGTGGTCCGCGACGGTGGCGTCGCGGGGCAGCGGACCCAGGTCGACGCGCCACCCGTCCGGATGGTCGATGCGGGCCGGTCCCGGCGTGCCCATGGGACGTGCGCTCACCTGAGTGTCCTTTCCTCGCTCCGCCGCTCCGGCCCGCCATTCCCGTCTTTCCCGGGACAAAACGCCACGGGATGCCCCGGCGTCGGGCGGCCCGGGGCGGCTGCGGCGCGTCCGGCAGAATCGGCGGGTGCCCATCCACCCGATCACCGACCCCGACGACGACCGGATCGCCGACTACCGTGCGCTCACCGACGTCGAGCTGCGTACCCGCTGGGAACCGCCGCACGGCCTGTTCATCGCCGAGGGCGAGCTGGTGCTGCGCCGGGCGCTGCGCGCCGGCTATCCGGCCCGGTCGTACCTGGTGGACGCCAAGCGGGTCGACCAGCTCGCCGACCTGGACACCGGCGACGCCCCCGTCTACGCCGCCACGCAGGACGTGCTGCAACGGGCCACGGGGTTCCACGTGCACCGGGGCGTGCTGGCGTCGTTCCGGCGCAAGCCGCTGCCGCCCGCCGCCGAGGTGCTGGCCGCCGCGCGGCGGGTGGTGATCCTCGAGGACGTGAACAACCACACGAACCTGGGGGCCATCTTCAGGGCGGTGGCCGCGCTCGGCGTGGACGCCGTGCTGCTCTCGCCGACCTGCGCCGACCCGCTCTACCGGCGCAGCGTACGGGTCAGCATGGGCGAGGTCTTCGCCATCCCGTACGCGAAGCTGGAGCCCTGGCCGGACGCGCTCGGAGACGTCCGCGCGGCCGGCTTCACGGTGCTGGCGATGACCCCGGCGCCGGACGCGGTGCCGATCCAGCGGCTCGACGCGGCCCAGCGGGCCCGCGCGGCGCTGCTCATGGGGGCCGAGGGCGCCGGCCTGACCCGGGCGGCGATGGACGGCAGCGACGTCCGGGTGGTGATCCCGATGCGCCGCGGCGTCGACTCGCTCAACGTCGCCGCCGCCACCGCCGTGGCCTGCTGGGAGTTGGGCCGCGACGACCCGGCCTAGGCCGTGTCTTCAAAGGTTCATAACCATTGGAGTAGCGCGGCGATGGTGACCGTGGCCCGGTAGGACGTGGCGGTCTTGTCGTAACGAGTCGCGACGCTGCGGCACTGCTTGAGCCGGTTGAAG